>NZ_JBIYEU010000014.1:0-104119 GCF_044909655.1 Enterococcus sp. UD-01
TCTTGACGGCGCCGTTTTTTCCTTTTTTTCGCTAAAACAACCAATAAAATAATCAGTAAAATCACAAGGACTAAAATGACCGCAGCACCAATAATAATATACAGTAGATAATCTTTTTCCAGATCTACCGCTTTGTCATTCAGTTCTCGCGCTTCTTTGGCGCTAATGACAAATTCCTGTTTGAATTCCCAGGTTTGACCGGTTTTCTCCGACTTGGCTTTGACCTTGGCAACATATGTCCCGGCTGTAAACGGTTGGTTTTCCCAACTGACCGGTACATTGTAATTCGTGTTCGGCGCCACCCGATAACCTTTGACTTTGTTTTCGTGCAGCGGTGCATCATCGCCTTTTTTACTGATCGTTGCTTCATAAGAAACCTCATTAATAATAGTCGGCGTTGGATTTTGTAAATTGATCTTGACTGTATTTCGACCCGCGATTTGAGTGGCAAAAACCTTTTTTATCGCTAAATCTGACTTCGGCATATCGTCTGATTCCCGTAGCTGAATTGCCACTGAATAGGCGAAATTATTGACAATATTAAAGCCTTTCCTCGCATTCTCCGTTTGCTCGTCAGCGCTTTTAGCACTGGTCACACGAATCGCTCCAAGAATGACGCCTTCAAACGGTTCACTAGGGATTGCCAACTTGATTTTGGTGATTGTGCTACCTTTTGCCGGAATACTGACCGTTTGTTCAGAAGTTGCAATACTTGAAAGTGGATATTTCATAGACGGATCTTTGTTGCTTTCATTGTCCGTGTAGATGAAGGACCCACCATCTCCTGTATAGGCAGGATTGATTGCCACGTTCACCGTTGTATCCTTATCCCCTTGATTATTTAGTTGAAATGATAATTCTTGCTTCTCATTCGGGCTCACTTTTAAATCATAGTAGCCAACATTTTTGTCTATTTGGTTCTCCGGTAAAATAGCTTTGACCGAAATGGGAATTTCTGCTCCGTAAGCGCTGGTAAAAGGAGTCAAGGTTATACAAAACACGAAAAAAAGCAGTATTTGCCAAAAAATAGATCGTTTTAATACACTCATCACTTATTCCTTTCTAACTAAGTGGCAAAAAGCTCCCCTTGCAGGAACTTTCTACCAACAAACCACTAAGTTTTACGGTTCTACCGTTAATGTCCAAGTTAATTTAGCATTATAAGCTTTGGCTTGTACCCCATCATTTTGAGGAACGTTTAGTTTTACATCATCATTTTTCGCCGTTGTTGCCGGTGAAGTAGATGTACCAAAATCTGCTGCATTATAATCTTTTTTAAAGACAACGGTACTGATAGTTCCGTTCGTCGTTGCAGCATCAGTTTTTGCAGCTTTTGAGGTTAAAACAGCAATGGCTCCAGTTGTTTCTTCTCCTTTTACTGGGATCTTTGCGGAAGAGCTACTGGGAATTGAGAGTCCAGTTACCACATCTGCTACGTTTGTTGCATGGACATTATTGGTCAACGTTTGATTATAAATATTGATACGCGAGTTTTTTAGTGAATGTCCGCCCGCTTCTTTAAATAATGCATCTTGTTCCACAGTCACGTTCCATTTTGTTCCTTGAACACCGGAAACATCGCCGACTTGGACAAAGTGAGGAATTGCGAATTTTTCTGTTTCCCCTTTTTTAGTGTAGCTTTCATAAATCGCTTGATAATCTTGCGTATTCACACTTGTTTCATTAGCACCAAAGTCAAAATCCGGCACATGAATCATTTGAATATTAGCTACTTTAATCGGGTCAGTATTCCCACCTTCTACATCAATTTTTTCATCCGTACCTGGTTTAATCGCATCAATGTCCGTGGTTTGCGGTGAAAAACTTGCGCGTCCATCTGTTTTAACTGAATCCTTTTGCGGTGCTGCTGCTACCGGTATTGAAAAGCTAGTTACCGCCAACGTTGTCAAACTTAGACCTAAAATACTCTTTACTGATTTTTTCATTGTTCTCCTCCTTTTTTGTAAAACCATTCCTGCACTTTTATGGCTCAACAGTTAATGTCCAAGTTAAGCTTGCTTTATACGCCTTTGCTTGTACTTGATCACTTGCTGGTACATTCAATTTAATTCCTTCATAACGACTTGCAGCAGCTGTTTTCGTTGCATCATAATTTGCAGCATCATAATTATTTTCAAAAACGGCTGATGTATAAGAGTTCAAGGTAAATCCTGCTGTTTTGTTTTCCAGAACGACTAAATCACTTTGATTTTGTGCTGCTACTGGAATTTCAGAATAAGCGCCAAAGGCATCGGATTGACCCAGTGCTACTCCAACGATTTTACTTGCTAAATCTGCTGAAGAATTTGTTGTGTTGGTCAACGTATTTCCATAGATACGAATCCGTGTATTTGCTAACTCGTGTGGTGTTGTATCTGCCGTTTTGAAGACTTTGTCCTGTTTCACACTTAGTTTCCACTTGGTCGCGCTATTTCCTGATAAGTCTGCGACCTGCACAGAATGAGGCATATAAAAGGCCTCTGCGCCTTGATTTTTCGTTCTTTCCTCTGTTAAGGCTTTGTATTCCGTTGTTTTTAAGTCTGTTTTATTACTGCCGAAGCTAATATTTGGCAAATGCGTTACATAAACATTATTGGCATCTGGCAGTGGCGCAGGATCACCTTTTTCATCAGTATCTGGATCAAGCGCTTCAGGTTCATCGGGGCCTTCTTCTGGCTTTGCCGGATCTGGACGATCTCCGGCTGTAAAGGTCGCATCTGCCTGCGTAGTTCCTGTAGCATCATCAGCTAAAGCCACAGGTGCTGCAATATTACTTAACAATACGCTGCTCAATAATAAACTTGCACATAATTTCTTTTTCATTTGTTTCTCCTACTTTCTATTTTCCTTTTTACTTGAACAACGAAACCAATCATGAAAATAAGCGTTATTCCTATTATCATCAAATAAAGACCTCGTTGTTCCCCTGTACTGGGTAATACTCCTTTAGGAAATACTTTTCCAATTGGGTCGTCCTTTTCAGGAACATTTGGATTCGGCTCATCCTTTTTGGATTCTTGTCTTTTTGGTCCTTGAGTGAAAGTAACTTCTGCTTGCGTTTGTCCAGAGGGATGATCTGCGTAAGATACTACTGGAGTAAATAGCAATAGAAAACACACATAAATCCCATACAAATATATTTTTTTCATAGCTGCCTCCCCTCTTACTTTTAGTATTTGCTTGTAGTTGACATTTTTAAGATCCTGCAAATATAACCTCACTGTCAAACAGTTCTTTCACATAAAAGGGCTATGTTTCATCTCAAAGGGTGCCAGCGTAATAACTCACCTCCTCTCCATGTGTTATGTTAAGCGGTCAACGTTAACATATAGCCTCTAGAACGAATTGTTTTGATTAGATTTAATTCGCCACGATTAACCTGGGCGATTTTAGCTCGAATCTTGCAAATAATATTGGCTACTCGATTCTGTCCCAACACAAAATCAGCCTGCGCACCAGCCTCTAATAATGTCTGCGCCAACATTTCATACGTACATACTTCTTCTTTATTTTCATAGAGCGTTTTTACTAACCGGTATTCCAGTTTAGTCAACTGAACCTCTTTTCCATTTTCAATAATAATGCTCAATTTTGAATCCTTCAGTTCAAGGGGTGATTCTCCTCTTTGATTTGCATTAGAACTAATATATGTAAATTTCGAATCAATCTTAATGATATAATTACGAATAAGCATTGCCACTTCATTTATTCGTTCTGGTTTTGTGACGATTCCATTTACACCCAACTGTAAAAGAATGTCTCTTTCTTTTTCACTGCATTGAGGAAAAAAAATCCAGATCGGTGTTTTCAAATGTTCTTGAGCAAAAATGACCCACTCTTGTACTTGGCGAAATTTCATCTGATCACCGCCTAAAATAACGAGGCTTTCAATAGAAACCCGTTCTTTCTTATCTTCAATAGCCCGTACCTCATAACCATTTGATTTTAATAATGTACATATCGTTGAATGACTTTCAGATTCTGTCGAAACTATTCCAATTTTATACATCTACAACCACTCCCCTGTCTTATGTTGATACCGAAAATCTTGTTAAGCAAATCAATTGTATTTTTTCGTAAATTATATACATTTACGATAAATAGCCAAAACACAGGATTAAACAGCTCCAACTCCTTTCCTTCGACCATTTGAATGACGGCTTTTCTTTTAAAATGAATGATTAAACATTCTATCCAGCTTGGTCATTGCCATTCGTCTGGTTTCTAATAATGAACCTGTATAGGTATCTAACGTCATTTTTGTTGACTGATGTCCTAAAATTTTACTCAAACTCACAATATCCACGCCTTTTTCAATGCAACGCGTAGCAAATGTATGCCGCAATACATGAAAATTCGTATCTGGCAGGCCAGCTTCTTTTAGTGTTTTTTTAAACCGATACGTAATAATTCTTGGCTCGGTGATACTGCACGTTTTAGAAACAACATAAATGGATGAAGTCCTTTGACTATATTGTTTCAAGTATTCCTTCAAATTTTTAGCAAGTGGAATTTCACGATTGGAATGCTTAGATTTCGGTGATCCTTCAATTAACTTCGTTTTCGCATCATAAGAATTTTCTGCAACAATTCGCGACACAGTCCGTCTAACTTGAATTAAATTATTTTGAAAATCGATGTCTGACCATTTCAACCCGCTAATCTCTCCGACTCTCAATCCTGAGTAAAGGGATAAAATAATTGGTGAGCACCATTCTTCTTTTAAGGCTGCTACTTCAAGCTTTCTTTGTTGCTGCACCGTTAACACACGAATCTCCTTTTTAATACTCTTTGGCAAGGTTGCCGAATAACACGGATTTTCAGCTATGAATCCCTGTACCTTGGCTGCATTTAAACATTTTTTTAAAATTGAAAAAATATTATAAATTGTTCTTGGTGAGAGCCCCTGTTCTTGCAGAGAAACGACAAAATTTTGAATAACGCTAATTGTCATTTTCTTCAATTCATAATCTCCTAGAAATGGTAAAATATATTTTTTGATCATACGATAATAGCTGGAATAGGTGGTTGGTTTTACTTCATTTTTCACCTTAGATGTAAACCAAAAACTTAACCATTCTGAAAATGTACCGGCATAAGGATTTATTTTTTGCACGGGTTCTATATGTTTTGCTTTTAATACGATTAATTTTTGTTTTGTTTCACTGTATGTTTTTCCATAAACAGAACCATAAATAATTTTATTTTCAGAGGTTCGTCCTTTAATATACCTGCCCTCCCAACGTGAATCCTTTCTTTTATAAATATTTTCACCCTTCTTTGTCACAATAGTTATCTCCCTTCTTTTAAATAATATTGACAATTAAAATGACGGCTTATGTCCGAAAAACCTCTTTTTAATTGTTAGAATATCGTTAGTTTATTATAAAAAACGATACTTATTTGAGAAGTATTGACATTTTAGTCAAATGATAATAAAATTAACCCATGTGTTTGACAATTCACTAATTATTTTTACATTCTTAATTGTATATAATTTACGAAATCTAATTTATGTTTTTATTTAAACTTCTTATTATTTAAGAAGTTTTTTTATATATTCATATCTAGATGATATAATAATGATAACTTTATTTATTTTTATTTATATGTACTTTCGGGATGGTTTTTAGACCATTGGGAAGATTGGGGGTTTTATAATGGAATTAATTCGGGTATTCATTATTGAAGATTTATTTACTCATCGTTCCTTATTAACGAGAGCTGTCAAAAATATTGGTCTGCCTAACTTGTCTTTTGAGGATTTGCCTATTGAGGATTACATTGGCTTTTATGAGGAAATTGACCATTTGATCATTCGAGACACAGATATTTTTATTATTGATTTAGATTTAAAGTCTTTTTATAACGGGATCGATTATGCTAAAAAAATTCGAAAATATAATTTATATAGCGGCATTATTTTTTTAACGGCTGATGATCAGCAAGGTATTAATGTGATTAATCAACGGATTCACGCCACAAGCTATTTAGTAAAAGATGTTTTTGATATTGCGACAATTGAAAGTACACTAGGTGAAGCAATTTTGGCGATTCGAGAGCTTCACGAAAAAATTTATGTGGAGCATAATGACCAGTATCTATTTGTACAAACAGAAGGCAAATATCTTAAAATTCGGCTCTCTAGTGTTCTTTATTTTGAAACAATTAAAACAATGAAGGGTTATTTACATTTAAAAACATTGTCTCATGATGTAATTATTAGAGGAACGATTTCAGAAATGAGAACCAAATTGGAAAATATCCATTTTTTTATTACAAATTTACGATCTTTAATTATTAATTTACATACGGTAGAAACGATTAATCCTTCTGAAGGACAGATTATTTTTTGTAATGACGAACAGCTTTTTGTTGGCAGAAAGGTGTTGAAAAAGGTGAAAGTCCATATCTATTAATGATTACGACTACTTGTTAATAAGCAGATGAGTTTGAAACTACTAGGGGGAGTTATGTTTTTTTTGGAGTGTTTTAAAGAGGTTGGGATCTCTGTATTATTTATTATTAACTTATTTACTATTGACTTATTTATTATTCACTTTTATATGTTTAAAACGATTTTGAAGGAGTATAAAGCCTTTCTATTATTGTGTTTATCTAATTTTTTCAGATTGATGATTATATTATTATTATATAATTATTTCCCACTGACCTTTAGGGAAATTTACTTAATCATAATGTTTTGCAGTCCTTTTATATGGGCAACAGAGTTTTTACTCTTATTCAAATTGACCAAAAACTATTTTCCACCGCTTATGATTATTGCTACGAACTTAGTTATGCTGCAATTATCTTTTACATTTTTGGACTTATTTGTTTTCTTTAAAGATACGGCTTCAAATTTATATTTCAATGTAGTCGCCTATTCGCAGCCAGTCCTATTAAGTTTATTATTATTTTTACATCATAAATTCAATTCAAAGTTCAAAATCTTATTTCATTTACTTCATTTAAGAAAAAAATATAAGCTTTATTCACTCATTGGTTTTGGTAGTTTTTCCATTGTTTTTGGCTATCACATGCTATCTGAGCATTCAAAGGAAAATTTTAATATATATGTATATACCTCTTTGCTTACTTACATCTCGCTGATTTTTCTTTATATGCTGTTGAATATAACGCTTCGACAACGACAAGAAAACAATCAGCTACGTATGCAAGCACAAAAAGCATTTCGTATGAATGAACAACTAACTTTGGCGCAAGAATTTCGGCACGATTATAAAGCGATTCTAATCAGTCTTTCAGAGTCACTGGCTCAAGAAAATCTCCAAGCCGCCAAACAACAGTTAAACGATATTATTGACTATTCTAAGCCAGTAATAGAATCCTTTTACGGAGAGCAGCTTGCAAAAATGCAGCTGCCGACCATTCAATTCCTACTGTATGATTTTTTACAGAGATGTGAAGAACATGGCATTCAGACTAAAGTAAGCATCAATAAGGAAATTACGGATGTCGCTATGAACATAATCGACTTATCCCGGTGTATTTCTATACTATGTAACAATTCCTTTGAAGCCGTTATGAATTCCCCAGCAGCTTCGATTGAACTTTTGATTAGTCACTCGGAAAATCAGTTCACCTTTTCCATAAAAAACACTGTAACAGAGCCTGTAAATTTAATGGCTGCCATGAAAAAAGGGATGACAACAAAGAAAATGCATCAAGGCTATGGACTGTTTATCTTTGTAAAAACGCTTAGTAAATATTCAAATACTCACTATTTTTTTGACAATGAAAAGGATTATTTTACCGCTTCCTTCTCTATTTTACACAAATAAAAAAGCACCTTCACTTTGTAGTGATCAAAAAAAGAAAGTGATTTTAGAGAATACAAAGCTCTTATTTGATACTTACATTGGTTCATTCATTCCATTCCGATCTTATAAATAAAAATAGACTAACAACTATTTAAACAATAAATCAGCTGTTAGTCTATTTTTTATTCGTTAAATGCAGCGTTCATTTTTTTGATCATTGCGGTTGTTTTTGGGAGCAAATCCTCGTAATAATCCTTGATTTTTAAATCGATCATGGACTGGCGCTGTTTTAAAGCAAAAATTTTCTCTGAAATCCGTTCACGCTCTTCTTCCAACAAATTTTTGCGGGCTTCAATCGTGGTGTCGCCAATATTAGCTAAACGGACATATTCGATGATCATTTCCAAGGTCATTCCGGAGGCTTTCAATTTTAAGATAGATTCGATCCACTCTAAATGAACCTCGCTGTAGGTCCGAACCCCATATTCTGTTCTGGGGACTGCTGGTATGACTCCGATTCGTTCATAATAACGAAGAGTATCTGCTGAAAGACCTACACGCTCCGACATCTCTTTAATTATCATTTTATAACCTCTTTTTCTTAAAAATCAACTGATCGTGACAAGTCTTGATATTTTTCAGTCATTTCAATTTTTTCCTTCGCTTTTTCTATCGCAACCTCATACCCGTCGCTTCCCACCATTAACTCTAGTGGTGGTTCGTCCATTGCAACAATTGTTTGATATAATTCTGCCACCTTTTCCGGATCTCCCGCTTGATTTCCATTCATTGCAGCTACAAACTCTAAACGTTCCTCAACATAGCTACGATAAGGATCACTAATTGTTTTGGACATACTATATGAGGTTTCTGTAAGAAATTCTGTTCGTAAAAAGCCGGGTGCAGCATTGATGACATGGATACCAAACGGCTTCATTTCTTCTGCCAAGGCTTGCGTGATTCCATTAATGGCAAACTTTGTTCCTGAATAAGCACTTTCAAAGGCACCTGAACGTAATCCTGCTATTGATGAGGTATTGATAATATAGCCGGATCGCTGTTCTCTCATGACCGGGATGACTGCTCGCAACATATTTAGTGTACCAAATACATTGACATCAAAACAAGCGCGCACTTCAGCATCCGCCAAATCTTCAACAGCACCTGCTACCATGTATCCTGCATTGTTTACCAATACATCGATCCGCCCAAATTTCTCAAGTGCTAAATGAACAACCTCAGCAACTGCTTTTTCGTCCATTAGATCTAGACTAACAGGTAAAAAATCTGTGCTTTCAGCACCAACTTTTTGCATCAACGACTCTTTCGTTCGACTTGTCGTAACCACTTGATGACCATTTTCCAATAATGATTTTGTTAGAATTAATCCTAGTCCTTTTGAACCGCCTGTGATAAGCCATACCTTTTTATTCATTTTTCGTATACTTCCCTTCTTTTTCTGCTTTGTCGATCGCTCAACAAGGAAAGTATAGACCTTGGAGCCACGTCCAAGGCAAGCATCTTTTTCACTTTTCTTAAAAATTAAATTTGAGATTAGCGTGATTAGAATCATTCTAGCAGCTTAACTCCCATTTTTTAATTATATTTAGTGCTGGAATGCTACATTTTTTCTACTTCTGATAAACAATTTTGATATAAGAAAATTAAACTTTTATTTAGATCTTTATAAAAGATCAAAAATATTTAAGTATCTGAAAGCTCGAAAAAATTGTTTTAAAATCCATCGACTTCGATTTTTAACTGAACAAAGATTTTTTTATAGGTGTCTGAACACAACCACTAATATACCTAATAGAATCAATCCAAGTAATTTGGCACTGTTGATCTTCATTTATTACCTTATTTATTCACGCTAAAAACTTCAGACGTGAGATATTCTTCTGAAGTTTCAAGTAATAGTAGTTCCTGTTTAAATAATTTTTTAGGAGGATATATAATAGCTACAGTTAGCAGCCAGGCTTATCCTACACAGATGCATTCGAATCAATCAACAAAACACCTAGATCTTATACAGCGAGTGCAAAAAATCTAGGTGTTTTGTATACTTCGAGAAATTTTCTCAAAAACAGCTGTTTCGCTCATGCTTATAGTAAATTTCTTTTCTCCATTTCTGCACGATATAATTCATAGACAGCATCGCTTTGCTTTGCATGGCTTCGGTAAAAGATACCGTAAGAGAAAATCGCTTGAAAAGTGCTTCCTTGATTTGCTCGTGCCACAGCTTGATACAAATTTGCCAGCTGCTGATCAGACATTTTTCCGCTTTTGATACGTTTGGCAACTGCTTTTTGTGAAAGGGTAAATAAAATCGTTGTAAACAATTGATAAACCAGCCAAATAGCTAGAATAACCAAAATGAATTTCATTAAATCAAGCATAACTTTTCAACTCCTTATAAAAAGTAAATCATTGAAACTATTTTATGTCAATAATAATGTAATGGAAAATTTTACGGCCCGAACAAGTTATTTACTCTTAAAAAAGTCGGCTATAAATTTGCACTTTGTTCTTTACTCAATAGACAGAAGCCTCTCTTGTGTTTAACAGGTCTACTCAAGTTAAATCAGTAGGAGGACTTACTTAAAAAGATAATTTCTGACCCTTTTTAAAGTAAGGCACCTTCAATATCTTTTTGTTCTATTTAATGCTGATTTCTCTAGTCAGAGAAATATACTTTTTAGCATTTAGATTGGGGATTACATCAAGTATATTTTTTTATAAACTATCCTTCCAGAGTAATAGGTGCACTAGTGATATACACGGTATACTCCTTCAGAACTATTATTTAATTTGGAGTATCATAATATTTCACTAAAATGCTCTATATTATAAAGACATTTTTATTAAAAAAAATTAAGCCCGATGAATATTTTGAATTATTATTCGGAAAAATATTTCTTTTTCTCTAACCAAATTACTATTTTTATCAATAACAAGTTTTTTTCACATTTTAATTAATATAATTAATTAAAACTAAGCAAAGAAAGTTATTATACCGTTTTCATATTTTACAATCATAATTTGAGAAGTCTAAAAATGTTTTTGCTAACGCTTTTTTCATTTAACTGCTTACATTAGCCGTACTTTTTTTAGTAATTCCGCTTCAATTTTTATTTAAGGTATGAAAAAAAGCACCTCCTTATGAGATGCTTTCATCATACTGCTGACGGTTAAAAACCTTCAGAGAAACTATTCCGTTTTCGTTAATTTTAACATTGCCGTGACAACCGTATGACAGTTTAAACTTTTTTGAACGACTAAATCACACTTTTTCCGCCACACGAAAAGATTGATTTAATAGGCTTTTCAATTTGAAACAAGCTATTTCTTCGGTTCGTCTTCATCCATTTTCAAAACGGCCATGAAGGCTTCCTGTGGTACTTCTACTGAACCGATTTGTTTCATGCGTTTTTTACCTTCTTTTTGTTTTTCCAGCAACTTACGTTTACGGGAAACATCTCCGCCGTAGCATTTTGCCAAAACGTTTTTCCGCAAGGCTTTAATATCGGAACGTGCCACGATTTTTTGGCCGATTGCCGCTTGAATCGGCACTTCAAATTGTTGTCTTGGAATCAGCTTTTTCAGCTTTTCAACAATCGCTTTACCACGCTCAAAGGCAAAGTCACGATGGACGATAAAGCTTAAGGCATCGACTTTTTCCGCATTCAATAAAATATCCATTTTCACTAAGCGGCTGGTCTTATAGCCGGTCATTTCATAATCTAATGAGGCATAGCCCTTAGTTCCTGATTTTAATTTATCGAAAAAGTCATAGACAATTTCAGAAAGTGGAATTTCATATACTACGTTAACCCGATAATCATCCAGATAATCCATCGTAATAAAATCACCACGTTTTCGCTGAGATAATTCCATCACAGCCCCAACGTATTCATTTGGCACCATAATTTGAGCTTTAACATAAGGCTCCTCTACAGAATCAATCGTTACTGGTTCCGGAAATTCTGCCGGATTATCAACGACTACTTGTGTTCCATCCGTCTTATTGACATGATAAATAACAGACGGCGCCGTTGTAATCAGCTCTAAATTAAACTCTCGTTCCAGACGCTCTTGAATAACATCCATGTGCAGTAAACCTAAGAAGCCACAACGAAAACCAAAGCCAAGAGCTTGTGAGGTTTCAGGCTCAAACTGTAAGGCTGCATCGTTTAGCTGCAGCTTTTCTAACGCTTCTCTTAAATCATTATAGCGTGAGGTATCAATTGGATACAAACCGCAATAAACCATAGGATTCATTTTCCGATAGCCAGGCAAAGCTTCAGTAGCCGGATTTTCTGCTAAGGTCACCGTATCCCCCACACGTGTATCCTGCACTGTTTTAATACTAGCAGTAATATAGCCGACATCTCCTACCATCAAATAATCTCTAGGAAGCGCCTTTGGTGAAAAGACACCGACTTCAGTTACGTCAAAGGTTTTGCCGTTGCTCATCAGCTGAATCTTATCTCCCGGACGGACTACACCGTCCATCACACGAATGTTCAGAACTACTCCGCGGTAGCTGTCATAAACAGAATCGAAAATCAACGCTTTTAACGGCGCATTCAAATCCCCTGAAGGAGCAGGCACATATTCCACCACCTGCTCTAAAATATCCTCAATCCCAATCCCAGCTTTCGCGCTTGCCAGAACAGCTTCGCTGGCATCCAATCCAATAACCTCTTCAATTTCAGTCCGCACCCGTTCAGGATCAGCAGCAGGTAAATCAATTTTGTTAATTACCGGTAAAATTTCTAAATCGTTGTCCAAAGCTAGATAAACATTCGCCAAGGTCTGGGCTTCAATCCCTTGCGCTGCATCCACAACCAGCACCGCACCCTCACAAGCCGCTAGACTGCGGGAAACCTCATAGGTAAAATCGACATGCCCCGGTGTATCAATTAAATGGAAAATATAGGTTTCACCATCTTTAGCCGTATAGCTTAACTCAATGGCATTTAGTTTAATGGTAATCCCGCGTTCTCTTTCCAAATCCATGGAATCCAGCAGTTGATCCTGCATTTCACGACTGCTTACGGTATTGGTTTTTTCAAGAATTCGATCCGCTAAGGTAGATTTTCCGTGGTCAATATGAGCGATAATGGAAAAATTACGAATCTTTTCCTGTCGCTGTTTCATTTCATTTATATTCATTGGTTATCCTCATTTCTTCGATAAAAAGCTAGGTAAGCGGATTTTCCAACAAAATAAAAAAAACGCCCCCTGCTCCGATCATTTTCAATCAGCACTTCCCATTATAACAAGATTTAAGGAAGATTTAAAGAACTTTCCTGTTTGCTTGTCACAGGTATTTCATCCTTCTCTTATTTGGTTTTCTTTGGTTTGATACGCAATTACTCTAATTATTTGCAATTTTTTGTTATACTTAAGTTATTAATGTAATTGGAGATGGAAAAATGGACCAAAAAGAGTTCAGAGAAAATTTAGAATTAAAGGTTGTTGATGAAAAATATGTCGATCAGTTCAATGAACTGCTAAGTTATGTCTTTCAGTTTACAGAAGCTGATTTAGAAGAAAGTGGCTATGAAAGCAAAAAGGAATTGATTAAATCAAAGCAGCCGATTTTAGAACAATCCAAAGTATTTGGCTGGTTTCATGAAGATAAGCTGATTTCACAAATTGCCATTTATCCTTGTGAAGTGAACATTCACGGAATGTTATTTAAAATGGGTGGCGTAACCGGTGTTGGTACTTATCCAGAATACGCCAATCATGGGTTAATGCAGGATTTAATTCATTTAGCACTGAAGAATATGCGCAAGGACAAGCAGTGGATTTCTTATCTTTATCCCTACAGCATTCCTTATTATCGCCGTAAAGGCTGGGAAATCATGTCGGACAAGCTTACCTTCCGGATTCGTGATACGCAGCTGCCGAAGCAGGTTGACGTGCCGGGTATGGTGGAACGTGTAAGTGTGGATCATGCAGACGTATTCACCGTTTACGCGAAATTCGCCCGTCAAAATCATGGTGCACTCATTCGCAGTGCCTTTAACTGGGAAGAATATTGGCGCTTTGAAAATGAGGAAGAGCGCACGGCTGCGGTTTACTATGGCGCTAATCAGGAACCTTTAGGAGTGTTATTTTACTGGGTTGCTGAAGAGGTTTTTCACGTGAAAGAAATGTTTTATCTCAATCAGGAAGCCCGCAACGGACTATGGAACTTTATTTCTGCTCACTTTTCAATGATTTATTGGGTTCAAGGTGATATCTACAAAAATGAACCGCTGGCGTTTTTACTGGATGACAGCCAGATTAAAGAAACGATTGAGCCTTATTTTATGGCTAGAATCGTAGACGTGAAGGAAATCTTGTTGGCTTATCCTTATAGCAGCACCGCCAAACCGTTTCACTTTATAGTGACGGATCCGATCGCTGAATGGAACAATGGTGTTTTCAGTTTAATTTGGGATGAAGAGGATCAGGTTTCTATTTCGAATGAGCCACTGGGCCAGCCAGTAAAACTGGATATTCAGACCTTAACCTGTCTGTTGATGAACTATCGCAGACCGACTTACCTTAATCGAATTGAGCGACTTGAAACGGATAAAGAAACGTTGAAATCGTTGGAAAGAATTTTGCCGGATCAGGAAGCTTATTTTAGCGATTACTTTTGATTGAATGCCCCTTTATAATGAACAAAGTCACTGGAGGAAAATGACAATGAAACTATATTTTGCAGGACCAATGTTTGCGAAAGCAGATTTACTTTATAATGACTACTTGGTGAAAAAAATCCGTGCGCTGGACGACTCCTTTGTTGTCTATCTGCCACAGGAAAATGCGTCCATCAACGACAAAGCAGCCTATGCAGACAGTAAAATGATTGCTTTGGCGGATACAGAAAAAGTGTTGGAAAGTGACCTGTTGGTTGCCGTATTAGACGGATTAACGATTGATCCGGGTGTCGCTTCTGAAATTGGGATTGCTTATGCAAAAGGCATTCCAATTATTGGTTTATATACCGATACACGCCAGCAAGGCGGCGATAATCAGAAAAAATTAGCCGCTTTATCCGAAACTGCCGAAAATCAGTTTCATTATTTAAACTTATATACGGTTGGTTTAGTCAAGCTGAACGGTACGATCACCAACAATGAGGAAAGCTTCTTGGAAAAAATTCAACAACAGAAAAAATCATCGTCTGGAGGTGCTTTATGAAATTAGACTTTGAAGATCGGCAGGAAAAATTGGTCTTTTATGCTTTAGTAATTTTTGGTTTTGCTACCTTAATCGTCAATATAATCAAATCGTTTATCGTGCAGCCGACAAGTCAATATGTACTATTAAGTGCTGAAATGATTGCAGGAATTGCCATTATTTTTGTGCCATTCATTTTTACCCGCTTTACTGGGCTGGTGTTTCCAAAAATGGTGCGGCTTTATTACTGGTTTTTTATTTGGATCGCGGTATTTTTAGGAACAGGTCTGCGGTTAATTATCGTGATTTCGTTTTGGGATAAGATTTTACATGCAGTAAGTCCGATTCTGTTGGTTGCTGTCGGCTATGCAATTATTGGTTATTGTCTACGTGAAACGGATTTTGCCAAAATTAGCCCTTGGTTGTTTATCATAATGGGCTTTGCTTTCGCTGGTTTGTGCGGTGTGTTTTGGGAATTCTGGGAGTTCATTTGTGACTCCATCGGCAACATGAATTTACAGCGCTACATGACAGAAGCTGGTCAGCCCTATATTGGGCGCGCAGCTTTGATGGATACCATGGGTGATTTGCTGACCAATACTATTGGCGCCCTGATTTTGACAGTGTACAGCTTTACGCAGCGGCATAAACCAGATTATTTTAAGGCTTATGCATTTCGAAAAGCGCAAAAATAGAACAAACAAAAAAGAGCGGATGTCAGCCATCCACTCTTTTTTGACTTAGTTGATAAATGAGTTTGTCGCTTCTTGCACTAACGTTTATTCTACTTCCAATTCGACTGAAATATTGCCTTTTGTCGCTTTAGAGTATGGGCAAACTTCATGGGCTTTTTGAACTAACTCTTCTGCTTGTGCTTTTTCTACACCATCAATTGCTACAGAAAGGACTACTCCAACTTGAAAACCAGAAGTTTCATCGCTGAATAGTGAAACCGTTGCCTTCACTGTACTTTTTGCATCAATGCCAGCTTGTTCCATCACAAGCTCTAACGCACTATTAAAACATGAGCTATATGCTGCAGCAAATAATTGTTCTGGATTAGTTTTGTTTTCTTTATGCGGTCCTGGTGATGTCACTTGATAGCTGAAAGACTTATCAGGGGAAAATACCTCACCTTCTCTACCACCTGTATTAATGATTGTTGTTGAATAAATTTTCTTCATGCCTGTTTCCTCCATTCCTTTTTTTATTTTCACTCTAAATATATTGTACACAACCTTTTTTTGTTTGTACAGTTATCTGTTTGTCTTTTTTAACTCTATATGGAAGAACAAAAAAAATAAGCCTCGTTCAAAGAAAACTCGGCTTACCATCTTTTTATATTTAATACGTAATCTCGCTGATTTTTTGACTTAGCTCATTTAACTGCGTAATCAGCTCAAAATATTCCTGTTTCTTAAAATCCAACTGTTTAATACAGCTTTCCACACTATTATAAATCTCCGCTTCCAATAACTTTGCTTTTTCTGAAAGAGAGATAATCACGATTCTTTCATCATCTTCCAGTCGATTGCGCTGAATATAGCCGTTGCTTTCCATTCGTTTCAGCATTGGCGTCAGTGTGCCGGTGTCCAACTGCAGTTTTTGACCAATGTCAGAGATACGCTGATCTGAAAATTCCCATAAAACGAGTAAAACAAGATATTGAGGGTAAGTAAGATTGAAAGGTTTCAAGGCCTTTGCATACATCCGATTAAATTGCTTTGATGCCGTTTGTAAGGAAAAGCATAATTGTTCTTCTAGTCGTCTTTTTTTGTTTTCCATATAATCCCTCTTTTTACAATGATGGTTAATTTGATTCTACACAACTGCTTGCTAACAAGCAACCTTTTTCATGAGTATTTTATTTCAGCGACGACTATTTCACTTATTATGACTTCTTTTTAGTTCATATTCAGAATGCTTATTTCTCTATAATGAAAAAAAAGACAACCAAATCTGGCTGTCTTGTTTTACTCTTCTATTCAGCGATTGCTTCATTTTCAAAGACTAGTTGTCCGTTTAATAGGCTAATCGTCACCTTGGTTTTCGGCATAACTCGTCCGGAAACAATTTCTTTCGCCAATGGTGTTTCGACTTCTTTAGTAATAAAACGTTTCAGCGGTCGTGCACCATAGGCTGGATCATAGCCGCTTTCGGCAATCCAGGTTTTGGCTTCATCAGAAATTACTAACTCGATTTCCTGATGTTCAAGTCGTTTTGCTAATTGGGCCGTCATTTTGTCAATGATGCCCTTTACGTTATCCAGACTAAGCGGTGTAAATAGAATAGTATCGTCAATCCGATTTAGAAATTCTGGTTTAAAATGACCACGTAAAATCGTCATGACTTGTTCCTTCACTGCTTCTGGAATCGTTCCTTCAGCGGTTACACCTTCAAGCAATAATTGAGAACCAATATTGCTAGTCATAATTAGTACCGTATTTTTAAAATCAACCACCCGTCCTTTAGAATCAGTCAATCGTCCATCATCTAAAACTTGTAGAAGAATATTGAAAACATCAGGATGCGCTTTTTCGATTTCATCAAGCAGAACAATCGTATATGGATTTCTGCGAACGGCTTCCGTTAGCTGACCGCCTTCTTCATAGCCAATGTAGCCTGGAGGAGCTCCAACCAAACGGGAAACACTATGTTTTTCCATATATTCACTCATGTCAATCCGCACCATATGCTCTTCTGAATCAAACAAATCCTGAGCTAAGGCTTTCGCTAATTCGGTTTTTCCGACTCCCGTAGGACCTAAGAATAAGAATGAGCCCAGCGGCCGATTTGGATCCTGTAGTCCGGCTCTTGAACGTATAACGGCATCACTGACAGCATCGACTGCTTCATCTTGACCGATCACACGTTTATGCAAAGTTTCGTTCAATTTCATTAATTTTTCCCGTTCGCCTTCAACTAGTTTCGTCACTGGAATCCCTGTTAGACGCCCAACAACTTGAGCAATTTCATTTTCTGTGACAGCTTCCTGTACCATTTTAATACTGTCCTTATCAGTTTTTGCTTCGAGTTGTTTTAACTCCTGCTCTAATTGCGGAATCGTTCCGTGGCGTAACACTGCAGCTCGCTCTAAATCATAGTTATTTTCAGCATCTTCTAGTTCATGCTTCGCCTTATCAATTTCTCCACGCTTATTGCTGACGGCGTTAACTTCTTCTTTTTCCGTTTCCCACTGCATTTTTAAAGCATTGGCTTCTTCGCGCAGATCAGCCAGCTCTTCCTGCAAATTATTCAAGCGTTTTTTGCTGGCATCGTCCGATTCCTTTTTCAGCGCTGCTTCTTCAATTTCAAGCTGCATTAAACGTCTTGTTACTTGATCTAGCTCAGTCGGCATGGAATTCATTTCCACACGAATCGTCGCACTGGCTTCATCGACTAAATCAATGGCTTTATCTGGTAAGAAACGATCTGTTATATAGCGGTCGGACAAAGTTGCCGCTGCTACTAAGGCATTATCGTGAATGTTTACACTGTGGTGAATTTCAAAGCGTTCTTTCAAGCCACGCAAAATACTAATTGTATCTTCAACTGTTGGCTCTTTTACCAGAACCTTTTGGAAACGGCGCTCCAACGCTTTGTCCTTTTCCATGTATTGACGATATTCATCTAATGTTGTGGCACCAATTAAATGCAATTCACCACGAGCCAGCATTGGTTTCAATAAGTTACCGGCATCCATGCTGCCTTCTGTTTTGCCTGCACCGACAATATTGTGAATTTCATCAATGAACAAAATAATTCGTCCATCACTTTTTTTCACTTCTTTTAATACCGCTTTTAGCCGTTCTTCGAACTCACCACGGAATTTCGCTCCGGCGATTAAAGCCCCCATATCCAAGGAGAAAATGGTTTTATCTTTAAGGTTTTCCGGAACGTCTTTTCGGACAATTCGTTGGGCCAAGCCTTCGACGATGGCAGTTTTACCAACACCAGGCTCACCAATTAGAACCGGATTATTTTTTGTTTTACGAGATAAAATGCGAATCACATCACGAATCTCTTCATCCCTACCGATAATCGGGTCTTGCTTCCCACTTTTGACCTGCTGTACCAAATCCACGCCGTATTTTTCCAAGGCTTTATATTGTTCTTCCTGATTTTGAGAAGTCACGCGATCCCCTCCTCTGATTGCTTCAATATTTTTTCGTAATTCCTTTTCATTGATGCCGATACTGGTTAAATATTTGGTTAACCGATAATTTTTCAGTTTCATTAGCGCTAGAATAACGATTTCTGTCGCTAAAAATTCATCTTGAAAAGCTTCTCTTAATTTGTCTGCTTCATTTAATAAGTTAAACAAATTCTGGCTCATAGTTTGACCGTACTGGACATTCCCGCTGACACTAGGATATTCATCCAGCGCTTGATCGACCTCACGTTCAAAGGCTTCTACATCCACACCAGCATCTGTATAAAAATTACGACCAAAGTGATTTGGCTGTAAAAATATTTTCCATAAATGAGCAATGTCAATTTCTTGATGATGTCTTGTAATGGCAATTTGCTGGGCTTCAGCAATCGCCTCTTGTAATGTAGTTGTCATTTTTTCACTATTCATGCTCATACCTCCTAAAAAAGTTGATAGCATTATGCATACTTTGTTTCCACTCGTTATCCTGTTTATCATACTATGAAAAAGCCGTTACAGGCTTCCATCCTACGACTGATTTTTTCAAGGAATAAAGTTTGATCTTTTTTGACCTTATGAATTTATTATATACCATTGGTCAATTAAGGTCAAACAAAAACAACAGATATCTTTAACTATCATGATACAACTTCTGCTATTTTACGCAACTAATTATAACGCTGCTTTGGCTTATTTTAAAAAAAAGGCAGAGACAAAAGTAGCATGTACTTCTGCCTCGACCTTTAGCCGTTTCGACGATCGTTTCCGATCATAATGATTTCTTTAGATAAATAACGAATACGTTCCATAATGCGGCGTGCTTTTAACGGTTCTTCATCTCCGCGCTGACTAACAGTCAAATGGGCTTCTAACTCCTTCATCTTCAAATTAGAAGAGAAAAATGTCGGCAGCTGTTCTTGCATTCTATATTGTAAAATAACACTCAATACATCATCGCGAATCCAGCTGGTCATTGATTCGGCACCAATGTCATCAATCATCAACACCGGTGACTTCTTCACAGCATCCAGCTTTTCACCGACCTGATCTTTGCCTATTGCCTGCTTCATTTCAACCGAAAACGTTGGAAAATGTACAATAGTGGTCGTAAAACCTTTTTCAGCCAAGGCATTAGCAATTGCTCCCAACAAGAAGGATTTGCCTACACCGAACTGACCAACTAAATACAGACCTTTGTGAAATTCCTTCGGTGCAGTCGGATAGTTTTCCAGAAAGTCAGATGCTTCTGATAACGCACGCACTCTGCCTTCAGAGGATAAATCGAAACGATCCAACGTAGCTTCTTTAATATCTTTAGGCATATCCATAGCTTTCACACGCTTACGAATTTCTTCTTCACGCTGCTTCGCAATTAATGCTTCTGTTGGAATATACGTTACGTCAATATAATGAAAGTTCATAGCCAAACGCGGCTCATATCCGGGAGCAATCATCGTGGGATCATTTAATTGGAATTTGCGCTTTTCTTGAACGAATTCATAAAGCTTGGCATAGCTTTTTTGAATATCTTCATCTGTTAATCGTTCTCTGTTTTCAGAAATAAAGGCTTGTACATCACTATCCTGTAGAACTTTTGCCATTAAATCCTGATAACGCTCAGTATAATCCCTATTTTGAATCATTTTCGTAAATTCTTTGCCGACATCTTCCATTATTGATCACCACTCTTCCCTGTTAATTTGTTGATGCGTTCACGTAATTTGGCTTGCTCTTCCTGTGAAAGCGTCTGCTCTTCGCTTGGCTTATCCAGCCAATCCGGCAGTACTTCCTTGCGGGTATTGCGATTACTAAAGGAAGATTTTTTTGGCTGCTGCTTGCTTTTTTCTGAGCGCTCCTTAACGTAAATCATGGCTTCTTCGGGTGCCGTGATTTGTTTACGTGCCCAGTCATTGGCAATTTTATTTAAATGCTCTGATTCTAATACAGGCTTCTTTTCAATGTAGCAAACATAATAAATCAGCATGTTAATCACGCTATTGGGCAATTTGGAATGCTCAATTAAAAAGCGGACGTTGTATTTCTCAATGTTCGTTGGAAAACCGCTGACAGCTTCTTTTAATGCGCTTAAATACTGTTCAGGAGCCAGTCTTTCACAATCCATGATGACTTGAATATCCTTATCAGAAAATCCAGAAAGCTTTTTCAGACTATTGTACCGATAGGTTTGCTGATCGTCTTTTGAAAGAGCAGGATTCACATATAAGCTTGTCGCTTCATTTTGTCTTTTTTTAGGATAATAAACAGCATCAATTTGCTTTTTCAGCTCTTTACCGTCCAGCTCACTCGTGTAATAATCAAAGGACTTGGAAGCAAAATTCACCATCTCCAGCTCATCAATGCCATAGCTTTCGTGAAAAAGGAAAATCATATTTTTCACTGACTTAGAATCCTCCGGTAAACGAATACCCAGCTTGTTTAATTGTTCGGAAAACAACGCCCAGTCGAACGTCGTGGATTCAATCGCTAAAGGCTGCTTGGGTCTGGGATCATCGAAATTCCGCTGAATGTCTGCTAATAATTCAGCTTCTGCAATAATTTGTTCTTCTTTGAAAAGATATACCTCTTTGAAACTTGCCGAAATATTTTCATACCCAGTAAGCTTAAGAAACTTTGGCTTAAAGCAATCCAATAACAAATCAAATTTTCTTTGACCAATTCGATTCAACAAGGTAATACTTAAAATCTCATCTTTGAAGAAACGTTCCGCTGATTCTGGTGCGTTTAAGCGATATACATAGACAGTCCCTAATTGAGGATCGTCTTTAACAAATGTATCTAATAAACCGATGCCTTCCAGCTTTCTTCTGGCAGTTAGCACTTGTGGTAAACTACAATCCAAAAGCATCACCAAATCCGCATGAAGCAATTCTTCACTTTGATTTGTTGCAGGTTTAATTTCCGACAGTAAGGTTAAATATAAGCTAAATGCCGTTGCACCAATGATAGGCTGATATAGTTGGACTACTATTTCTTTTTCTAAATCAGACAGCGGTGAACAGATAATCGCTTTAAATATAGTTTTAGGCAGGATTTCTTTCCAAGTGTCTTTCATGGAAAGACCCCCTTTTTTGTTTAAGATTGTTCATTTTTAGCTTTTTCAACAATATCCTGTAATTCTTTTAAGAACACACTCATATCTTTAAACTGGCGATAGACACTAGCAAAGCGGATATAAGCAATCTCATCCAGATTAACTAAATCTTCCATAACATATTCGCCAATTAGTGTAGACGAAACTTCATTTTCTCCTAAGCTGCGAATACGATTTTCAACATTATCAACAATTTGTTCCATTTGTTCCATAGCAACAGGTCTTTTTTCAGCTGAGCGGATCAGACCACGTAGGATTTTTTCTCTATTAAATTCTTCACGATCACCATTTTTCTTAATAACCAGTAATGGTGTTGCTTCGATTCGTTCAAAAGTAGTAAAACGATAATTACAGTTTTCACACTCTCTCCGCCGACGGATTGCACGTCCATCATCAGCCTGACGACTGTCAATGACGCGTGAATTATTGTGATGACATCTTGGACAACGCATAGTGTTCACCTCTTTTTATCTGATAATTTCATTTTCATACATTTGGATATGTATTCATCGTATGTATTAGTATTATAACATGAAATGCTTCAGAAACCAGACTTAAAGTGTTACTTTTAAAGGAATTTCTTGCAATTGTTTACGATTCATTTAATAACGTTTTTGTTCAATTATTCATTCATTTTTTCAAAGAGAAGAAAGCGATTCTAAACATTTTTATGCAATTTTTAAGCATGATTGAAATGATTAAGCGTCAGCCATTCTTTTACGACATTTTTTGTTTCTTCCTTTGTTCCTTGGTTGTCGAAAACAATCTCAGCCAGCTGTTTCTTTTGTTCGATCGGCCATTGACTGTTGATTCGCTGCTGTGCCTCTTTTGCTGTTAATTGGTCGCGCTGTATCAAGCGCTGCAGCTGAATTTTTTCTGGAACGTAAACAACAGCAACTTGATCAACAAATTGCTCGTAGCCGCCTTCATAAAGTAAGGGGATATCAAGGACTACCAAAGGAGCTTGTTGCTTTTTCTGCTCTAATTCAGCCAAAATCGCTTTACGCAAATAAGGCGACATGATTTTGTTTAGCTGCACCCTTTTCGTAGAATCGTTAAAAATGATTTTACCAAGTTTTTTGCGATTTAAACTTCCCTTAGCATCAATCATTTGAGAGCCGAAAGCAGCGGCAATTTCTTTTAAAGCCGGTTGTCCGGGTTCTACTATTTCTCTTGCGATAAGATCCCCGTCAATAATCGGAAAGCCAGCCTCTTTGAATACTTGGCTGACAGTGCTTTTGCCAGTCGCAATCCCACCGGTCAGACCTAAAACCATGCTCATAACCTATTTCCTCCCTTTTAGGGTTTGACAAGTAGGACAAAAATGCGTCCCTCTTTGAGCCACTTTGATTTTTTGAATAGGTGTGCCACAGCGCGGGCAAGGCTGGTTGGTTTGGCCATAAACATTCAGCATAATTTGAAACTTACCGGCTTCACCCAAGGCATTTAAATAACTGCGAATGGTTGTTCCACCTGCCTCTACTGCGCGGGCAAGCACATCAATAATCGCATAATACAAGGTTTCAACTTCTTTATTTTTTAGTGAATCTGCCGGCTGCTCCGGATGTATTTTAGCTTCCCATAGCGCTTCATCTACGTAGATATTACCTAGTCCCGTCACTAGTCGTTGATCCAGTAGCAGTGGTTTAATCGCCTTATGATGTTTTTTTAGCCCTAAACGAAAGTCAGCTAACTTGAAAGCTGCTGGAATCGGTTCTGGTCCGAGCGCTAAAATCCCTTTGTAATTTTGTCCTTGATCCTTTTCAACTAACACCATACGACCAAATTTCCTTACGTCTAAATAGCGCAGCTGAGTACCATCTGTAAACGTAAAAATAACATGAGTATGCTTCGTGCGCTCGTCATCTTTTTCATGGACTTCATACTTTCCTTCCATTCGCAGATGAGAAATCAAATCAAAGTCTGTCAATTTAAATATTAAAAATTTCCCGCGACGCTCCATTTTCTGAATGGTTTGGCCGATTAGTTGATGTTCGAATAGTTCTATTTCCGGTGTTTCAATAATTTTTGCCCAAAGGACGGTTACCTCTTGTATGGTTTTTCCTACGACTAAACGTTCCAGCCCTTTTCTGACAGTTTCTACTTCCGGTAGTTCAGGCATTTTTTCATCTCCTTAGCAGAAAAAGACTGCTTGAACCACAGAAACATTGCAGCAACTTTTGGTTTTTCAGTCTTTTCCATTTTTGTTATCTATTTTGCTTCATACCAAGTTTCGCCCCAGCTGCTGTCTGTAATCAGCGGTACTTGAAGAGAAACGGCATTTTCCATCACATCTTTCACTAGCTCGTTTAATCGCTCTAATTCAGCTTTTGGTGCTTCAAAAACAAGCTCATCGTGAACTTGCAGCAGCATTGTTGCCTGCAGGTTTTCTTCTTTAAGTCGCTGTGCCATATTAATCATTGCGATTTTTAATATGTCGGCCGCACTCCCTTGAATTGGCGTATTAATGGCGGTACGCTCCGCAAACGAACGCAAATTATAGTTGCGAGAATTAATATCCGGCAGATAGCGACGGCGATGGTAAAGTGTTTCAACATAGCCCTTATCTTTAGCTTCACGAACGATTTCTTCCATGTATTGTTTGACGCCAGGATATTTTTCAAAATACGTATCAATGTATTCCTGTGCTTGCTTTCTCGTGATGCCCAAATTTTGCGATAAGCCGTAATCACTAATTCCGTAAACAATGCCGAAGTTAACTGCCTTAGCCTGACGACGCATGTTCGGCGTAACATCTTCCGGATTTTCAATACCAAAGACCCGCATTGCTGTACTAGAATGGATATCTTGTCCTTCAATGAAGGCTGCTTTTAAATGCTCATCGTTTGAAATATGAGCCAAAACCCGCAGCTCAATTTGCGAATAGTCAGAAGAAAAAATCAGCCACTCTTTTTCTCTCGGTACAAAGGCTTGACGAATTTTCCGACCTTCTTCTAAGCGAATCGGAATATTTTGCAAGTTGGGGTCAATCGAGCTTAGACGACCTGTTTGCGTCAAGGTTTGAACGTAGCGAGTATGAATTTTATCATCAGGCTGAATCACTTTCAGCAAGCCTTCAACATAGGTGGATTGGATTTTAGCAATTTGACGATACACTAAAATATCTTCCACAATCGGCGCTTGCTCCTTTAATTGTTCCAACACATCAACTGCTGTTGAATAACCTGTTTTCGTCTTTTTAATGACTGGCAAGCCCATTTTTTCAAATAAAATAACACCTAGTTGCTTCGGCGAATTTAAATTAAACTCTTCACCGGCCTCCGCATAAATTTTATTTTCAATTTCTTTAAGACGATCGGAAAACTCAATGCGCATTTCTTTCAAGCGGGTCGCATCTACACGAATACCCGTAATTTCCATATCGGCTAAGATCGTTGATAGAGGCAGTTCCATTTTGTAGAACAAATCACTTTGGTTCTTTTCTGCAAGCTCTGCATCTAGTTTTTCAGAAAGAAACTGAATCGCTTTTACTTTACGCGCTAAATGACTGAAAAAGGCTTCTTCATCTTCCGGCAGGCCTTTTTTAGCTCCTTTACCATAAATTGCTTCATCTGATTGAATTTCTGTGTAACCATAATGAGCAGCTACTCCTTCGATGTCCGCATTGTTGTCATTCGTATCCAGCAAATAAGCGGCCAGCAGCACGTCAAAGCTTGTACCTTGCATTTTACCTACATAACGATTTAAAGCGACATAGGTACGTTTGGCATCGTACACGAATTTTTTATACTTATCGGATAATAGCCAGTGAATGAATGCTTCATTTTCAAATAGTGCTAAGCTGCTAGTTGCGTAAATCTTTTTCTTTGTGCCCCAAGCAACGCCCACGATTGGAGAAGTATGATAATTATCTTCCATCATTTCAACATAAAGAGCCATGTCTTCAGTAAACATTTCTTCAGTAAAAGTATCCACTACGTCAAAATGAACATCTTCCATTTCAACAGCTTCTTCTTCGATATCCAGCTTGCTTAGAAATTGTTTAAAGTCCATTTCTTTGTAAAAAGGAACGAGCTTATCCAAGTTCTTGCCTTCATATTTCAAGTCATCAATGTTAACGTCCACTGGAGAATTGGTGTCAATTGTCGCCAAGCGTTTGGACATGAAAGCTTGTTCTTTGTCGTTGATCAGATTTTCTTTCATTTTGCTGGCTTTCAGCTTGTCGATATTTTCATAAATGCCTTCGACAGAACCGTATTCTTTTAATAATTTAATCGCTGTTTTTTCACCGATTTTTGTGACTCCGGGAATATTATCCGAAGCATCCCCCGCCAGGCCTTTCATATCAATAATCTGATTAGGTGTCAGCCCGTCATATTTTTCTGCTACATGCTCAGGTGTATAGGATTCAATATCACTAACGCCTTTGATGGTAATATCCACCTTGATCGAATCGGTCGCTAACTGCGTTAAGTCGCGGTCACCAGAAAGAACGACCACATCAAATTCTTCCTTGGAAACTTTATTGGCAAGTGTACCGATAATATCATCCGCTTCATAATTGTCCAACTCGTAATATTTTACCCCTAAACCAGTCAGCAATTCGCGAATATAAGGCATTTGCTCTTTAAATTCGCCGGGAGTTTTAGAACGGCCTGCTTTGTATTCCGCATAAAATTCTGTACGGAAAGTGGTTTTTCCTGCATCGAACGCCACCAAAACATGGGTGGGATTCTCTTTAGCCATTACATTTTCAAACATATTGTTAAAGGCATAAATTGCATTGGTATGCAGCCCATTTTTATTTTTAAAACGTTCTAAAGAATTGTGTAAAGCAAAAAACGCTCGAAATGCCACACTATTCCCATCGACTAATAATAATTTGTTTTTTGTCATTTTGTTTTCTCCTCATCTTCGGCAAACTGATTTCCTTCTTATTCTAACAAAAATTGAACAACTTTGCAGTAGCTGGGGATTAAAGAAAAATAAAAGACTTCTTCGTGGCAAAAAAAATCCCGCTCTGCACACTCAGAACGGGAAATCTAGAAATTCACACACATGAAATTCTCTACATTACGTATCATACAACTTATGTTTGAAAAAAATGTGAACGAATCGTTTATAAATTGTAAATTATTGTATCAATTGAAAACAGCAAGCATGCATTAAGGTAGAATGTTCCCTGCTGCCCGATAAATTTCGTACCAGTCTTCACGACTAAGAACAATATCCGCGGCCGCCGCAATTTCCTTGATGCGAGTCTTATTCATGGTTCCAGCAATCACTTGCATATTCGCCGGATGTCTTAAGATCCAGGCAGAAGCAAGCCCAGTTTGGGTACAATTATATTTTTCTGCAAATTTATCTAATGCTGCATTTAATTCAGGGAATTTTTCGTTGCCGATAAATACTCCTTCAAAAAAGCCGTACTGATATGGAGACCACGCTTGAATCGTCATTTGATTTAACCGAGAATAATCCAACACACTGCCGTCACGTTCCGCACTGGCTTCATCCGTCATATTAACGTGAATTCCTTGATCAATCATGCCTGTGTGTTTTAAGCCAAATTGAAGCTGATTCGCCATAAGTGGCTGCTTCACAGTCTTTTTCAGTAATTCGATCTGCATAGGTTTTTGGTTGCTTACACCGAAATATTTAACTTTACCTTGTGTTTCAAGCTGATCGAAGGCTGCAGCCACTTCTTCCGGCTCAACTAAGGTATCTGGACGATGTAAAAGCAGGGCATCAACATAATCTAAGCCTAAACGCTGCAGGCTCCCTTCAACGGAAGCAACGATATGTTCCTTGGAAAAGTCAAAAAAGCCCTTTCTTATGCCGCATTTGGTCTGAATAAATAGCTCTTCTCTGTTAATGCCGGTTTCTTTTAATGCTTGGCCAAAAATAGTTTCACATTCGCCGCCACCATAAATATCTGCATGGTCGAAAAAGTTAATGCCGTTTTCGACGGCTGTTTCAATGATTTTTGCTGGATTTTCAGCATTAATTAGGCGCATGCAGCCCAAAATAACCGCTGCTGCCTGTATATCACTGGTACCGAATTGAATTTTTTTCACTGGAAGCCCTCCTAGTATTTATACTACTTAGCTATTTTACCACATAAAAATGAAAGGGCTTCAATAATTTGTCTTACTTAAAAATTCTTCAAGATCCTCAAGCATAGTATTTGGTTCATCTGCTTCAATCAGCAGAATTTTAGTTGCATGCTCTTTGTAGAAAACTGGGTCGATTCTCGTTACTAGTATAATGTCAGAATATATAAACGAACTGATCCTTCTTGCGTATATAACTTCGATGTTATATGTATTTGCAAAAAATCGATAAATTCTTTTGCCAAGCGCTACTTCTTTTTCAAGAGGAAAATCAGTCATTAAGCAAATAAATATTTTTCTTTCACATAAAACGGGAGAAATCAAAGATGAAAGAATAAGAAAATAACGATAAAACAGACTTTTTTCTGAGATTTGCTTATAATCGTTCCTTTCTATCTTTAATTCATATAAACATTTTTCCAACTTCCTTGAAAAATTAGGATATTGCTCTTTCATTTTTAACTGCTTGGGGATTTGCTCGAAGAGAATCTCAATCACAATCTCATGATATAAATGAAATCCTAAAAGAGCTACGACTGTTTCTTTTGAATAATTTATAGAATGCTCCCAAAAAACCTGTTTAAACTTGTTCACTGCAGCCAAAGTTTTTGCATAGCAGCTAGTTTTATTACAATAATGCTCATGAATAAATCCCGACTGTCTATGTAAACTAAAATAAGATAGATATTTTGCTTGAATAATTAGAAAGAGAAAAGCTAATTCATCACGACTAATAGAATTAGTCGGCTTAGATAGGTAAAAAGTTTGATAGAACACAGGAAAATAATAACTTTGACTAAGGTACTCATGCCATTCATTTTTTATTTTAATTACTTTTCCATTTAAAAATCGCCATAATGACACTTGAATCAAACGCCCTAGCGAGCTTTTCTGTAGCTCATTCAAGTGAAGGTGAAAAAAAGAATAGACATGATTCGTTACTTGCTGCAGCAGTTTTTTATCAATCGCTAAAAAAGACGACTTGCTAGAACGATAAACAAACTCCTAGAAATAAAAAATAACCAGCCGCAGCTTTGCTTCATCTCCTATCAATTCGTAGGTGCCTCTCTTTAACTGTATATTGTTCGCCCGCAGCCAATCGTGAATCTTTTTAACTCTCTTTCTTAAGTTTGATTCACTCATTGACAATTGTTCGGCAAGTTGTTTCGTTTGAATCTCTTTTGCTTCAATCGCAGTTTTTAGAAAAATAATTTCCGGTATATTAGAAAGGTAACGTATGCGAAATTGCTCCAAAGATAGGCTCTGTTTACATTCTAAACAAACATGTGCTCTGATTGTATTATTGATAGTTAATTGATCCTTTAGATCAAATTGGTGTACAAGTCGTTGTAACTTTTTGATGTATCTAATAATTGTTTTTGGATTTAGCTGTAAACGGCAGGAAAGCTCCTCTAATGGAATTATCTTATTAGGCGTCATTGATAAGAATAGATTCAATAGCTTTGTTGATTCAAAGTCTAATAATTGCATAAAATCCATTGAATTCCTCCTTTTTCTTTCTGTCAGCTTTCGCATCAAAAAAAGCAATGTTATATAGAACATACGCTCTAAACATTGCTTTTCATTATTTATTTTAAATAAATTTGATTTTTAGTTCTTAATTCTTAGTGTTAACGCGTTAGCCGCAACAATGATTGTACTTAAAGACATCAACACGGCACCTACAGCAGGACTTAAAAGAAAGCCCCAAGGTGCTAAAATCCCAGCAGCAAGTGGAATCGCTAAAATATTGTACCCTGCTCCCCACCATAAATTTTGAATCATTTTTCGGCGGGTTAATTTCGCTAAATCCAAGAAACGTAAAATATCATTGGGATCGCTATCTGTTAGTACAACATCCGCTGAATCAATTGCTACATCAGTTCCCGCTCCTATAGCAATGCCGATTGCTGCTCTTGCTAGACTTGGTGCATCATTAATACCATCGCCCACCATCATTGTCTTTTTACCTTTCGCTTGATAGCTTCGGATAATTTCTTCCTTGTCTTCCGGCAGTAAAGAGCTGTAATATTCTTCAATGCCCAAATACTGAGCGACTGCTTGCGCTGCTGCAGGATTATCACCAGTAAGCATTACTGGAACAATTTTTTCTTGCTTTAGGGATGCGATAAAACGTTTGGCATCCGGCTTAATTGAATCGCCCAATGCTAGAAGCGCTGTCAGTTGATCCGCAACAATTAAATAACTGAGCGTATTTCCTTGCTCTTCATATTTGGTCTTTAAGTGAGCATCAACGTTTAAATGCAGGCGTGCCACTTCTTTTTCATTAACAATTTTTATGGTCCTCCCTTGTACCTTTCCGGAAAGTCCCACTCCAGAAAGGTTTTCAACGGATTCAGCCTGATAAGGAGTAATATTATTTTCCTTTAAATAGTTCATTATGCCAATAGCTAAAGGATGGTTAGCATTATTTTCCAAGGCACCGATTAACTTCAAAACTTCTTCTCGATCAAGACTATCTGTCAGTAATTCCACGCCTGTAACTGAAAACTTGCCTTCAGTTAAGGTACCTGTTTTATCCAGCATGATATACTGCATGTTGTTTACTTGCTCTAAAGCAGTCCGCTTTTTGATAAGCAGACCATTTTTAGCAGCTATTGAAGTTGATCGTGCAATAACTAAAGGAATTGCTAAACCCAAAGCATGTGGACAGGCGATAATAAAAACGGTGACCATTCGTTCGAAGGCTGCGCTGACATCTTTACTAATCATCAGCCAGATCACAAAAGCAAGAAAACCCACCGTTAAGGCCACGTAAAACAACCATTTCGCCACTTTATCCGAAAGTGACTCCAACGCTGATTTTTCGCTTTGCGCTTGTTTTACCATAGTCATTACTTGCGCAAGATAACCGGATTCACCCGTTCCTGTCACCGTGATTTCAATCGTGCCATTGCCATTTACGGCTCCGCCTATAACCTTATCTCTTACAGTCTTAGTCACCGTTTTTGATTCTCCTGTGACCACTGATTCATCTACAGTCGTGCTTCCTTTAATGATAATACCATCCGCCGGAATCTTATCTCCCGGGCGAACAAGTAAATGATCCTTTTCCTGAACCTGCTCCAGCTTAATAACTTGCTCCTTACCGTCCTGATCAATTTTTTTGACTTCATCAGGTAAAAGCTCCGCCATTTTTTGTAGAGCATCACTGGCATTCATGACGGCATTCATTTCCAGCCAATGACCGAGCAACATAATGACAATTAACGTTGCCAGCTCCCAAAAAAAGTCCATTGTATGTTCATGCGGTCTTAGCTGATTCATAATAAACGCATACACACTGTAAAAATAAGAAACAGTAATCCCCATAGCGATTAAGGTCATCATCGCAGGACTTTTTTGCTTTAATTCAGATTTGGCGCCGCTTAAAAACGGCTGACCACCATAGAAAAATAGGATCGTAGCTAGAATCAGAACCACCCACTGAGAACCGGGGAATGTAAATTGAAACGGCAAATCTACTCCCATCATCGGAGATAAAAAAATAATGGGAATCGCTAATACGAGAGAGAACCAGAATTTCTGCTTAAAATTGCCCATATGCATGGAATGATCCATACCTCCGCTCATCTGCTTATGGTCGGGCATATGCTTTTCATGCTCCATATGTTTCTTCATATTATCCATTAAAAAACCTTCTTTCTTTTTTCACTATCATTCGTTAAAAAAAGGATCCAGAAGACCGTCAGCACTTCAATTTAAGCATAGCACAACACAAGTTTTAGTAAAAATAAAGCATCTCGAAAAAAATGACAGTTTTTTTGCGTATATTATTTTGTAGCCCTACTTTAGCGCCAAGTATAACTTTTTAATACCCATAGTGCATAACTACGCTTTTCTTTGATTCTTTTATGTTTTCTATTAAAGGAGTCCCTTATGTAACGCCAAAAGCTCTTTTCTGATTCTGCTTTAATTTCAAGATATATTTTTTTAATTACTTTTCTGTTGGACTGATATTTTTTTCGATTGCCACCGGTAAAATTATAAAAAATATCTAGGCCTACCGATTTTTTGACCAGCGGCGACTGCTGCAGTAATTCCTTTTGTGCTTTTTTCAGCCTTTTTAGCAAGTCTTCAGCAAGCTGCGTTTCGTAATCTTGGTTAATGATCACTTTACACAGACGCTTATACTCAACTTTTACTACGTGATTATAAAGTTTACCAGCAAAGTCTAATCCTTTATACAGAATATTCGCGCTAAAGGACATGTTTACCAGTAGTTTGTATTGATTAACATACGTGTCTTCCAGCTTGGCTTCATTATGGTTAGGTATTTCCCGATTTAATCTTTCTAAAAACTGATGAAGTAGCTGCGTTTTTTGCTCTTCGATTTTTTCAAATTTTCTCATAGCTTTTTCCTTTCTTTTTGAATATTTTTCGGCACACTCAATAGAAATAAAAGTTTCAGAATATGCCAAACCAACCAGACAAACAATCTTTGTTCTAAATTTATTTTAGAACGTAAACATTCATGCAACTTTTTACCAATTGTCTTAACCACTAGTTAAATGAATACAATTCGGTATAAAAATAATAACATTTAGAAAGAAATAACACAATAGCAAAATGTAAAAAAAATAGTACAAATTTTTATTGAATAATGATATAGTAAAATAAAGTTCTTTAGGAGGTTATATTTTGGAAATAGATTTACATGCATCAGGAAAAAGAATCAAGTCTATCCGCACAAAACACAAATACTCAATGGCTCTTTTTGCAAAACTGGTAGGTAATTCTAGTGCCAGTACTGTCAACAATTGGGAAAAAGGCAATAATCTACCCAAGCAGGAGCGTCTGGAAAAACTAGCCATTTTAGGCAACACCACCGTTAATTGGATCAAATATGGAGAATTTGAAGACTATGTGATCGCCCTACTCCGGCAAAATAAACCCAAGGAGCCGCTTTCTACTAAACAGTTACAACAGCTCCTTAAATATCTAACTAAGAAAAGAATCACCTACACTGAGGATTTAAAAATCTTAACCGCAGCGCAAAAATTATTTCCCAATTTATTTGAAAATAGTTATCAACTTAACTACACTCAGCACCAAGATGCTTTAATTGCAGAAGATTTTCCAAGCTACAGTATTGAGAAAAACAACCGCTATCGAAGTGAGTTTTTACCAATGATTGAAGAATTACTAAGCGATTCCAGTAAGAAAGAAATCAATGCCATTGCATTTAAAGAGGTATTTGAGCTGTTGCAGCGCTCGGAAGATTCCACTCATTTTTCATCTATTCCGCAGCTTATTTCACTTATTAAAGCGATAGTAACCAATGATGTTTCGTACAAGCTTCATTTTGAAGAAGCAGCTGATCAATATACATTATCGAGCCAACAGCGGCTCTCTAAAGATAAGGCAGCTAAACAGTACTGCCAATTCAAAGAAAAATTAATTGATCTGTTGGACACTTTTTATGAAGAGTACCAAACATAAAAGTAATGATAAAAATTTCGTATATTACAATTTAATGATAGCTTTATTGCAGGATTTTAAATTTTGTTATCCTCCGTTAATTCTGCTCATTTCATCAGATTATTTTCTTATAATTATGGTATACTGTGACTTGTACATTTGTTTTTTTCTAAAGACATTGATGTCTTTTATCAATGATAAAGCGGGGAATTTACTTGAAGAAAAAATTATTAGTCACTCTTTCTTTTATATTACTGGTCCAAGCGGCACCGGTGACTGTTAAAGCGGAAGATTTTGATCAGAAAATAGAAAGTCAAACCAAAAAGATTGAAGAGATTGTCAAAAATGAAAATGATGCCAAAGCCTATTTAGCAGAATTAGAAGAGCAAATTAGTACTATCGAAACAGAATATCAAAGCGTTCTTACTGAAAAGCAAACACAAGAAAGAAAGATGAACCAATTAAACCTTGATATTGCTAATTTGAAAACAAAAATTGAAAAAAGAAATGATCAGTTAAATGCACAAGCTCGTGTCACTCAAACGAATCAAGAGCAAGAATCTATGCTGAGTGTGCTACTAAGTGCAGAGTCTTTATCTGATGCCATCTCAAAAGCACTGGCAGTAAACACCATCATGACTGCCAATAATGACATTTTAACTGCTCAAAAAGAAGACCAAGAAAAGTTAGAATCGTTAAAAACAAACTTAGCCAAAACGATTCGTTCACTTGAGAAAAAAACAGCGGAGCTTGAAGAAAAAGAGACAGCTTTAGCAGAAGCAAAACTTGAACAAAACGTCAAGATTAACGAAATTGCAGCAACTCTCGCTACTGAGAAAGCTGAAAAAGAAAAATACGTTCAACAAAAAGAGGCCGCCATTAAGAAAAAAGAAGCACAATTAAAAGCAATTGCTGAAGAAAAAGCTAAAGAAGCACAGGCTCAAGCAAAAGCTGAAAAACAAGCTGCCGAACAAGCGAAAAAGACAGCTCAAGCACCTGAGAGCAACACAAGTACGTCTAGCAGCAACTCAACAGATAATACAAGCTCAACAACTACCAATACTCCAGAAGAACCTGCTGCAGCCCCTACTCCCGTGCCTACCCCGGCTGCTTCTTCCGGTGGTTGGTCAACACCTGTTGCTAGTCTCATTGTCACCAGCGGATTTGGCGGACGTGCTGACCCGACAGGCATTTCGGGTACATTCCATGATGGTATTGATTTCGGTGGGGCCAGCGGTACACCGATTATGGCCGCTCGATCTGGTGAAGTAGTTTCCGCAAATTATGGCGGTATGGCTGGGAATCACGTAGTAATCAAGCATGATAATGGCTATTATTCTTATTATTTGCATATGAGCAGTTTGAGTGTGTCTGCCGGTCAAAGCGTGAGTGCTGGTCAAACACTTGGCGGCATGGGAACGACGGGCAACTCTACTGGAGTTCATTTGCACTTTAGCATTTCAACTGGCTTATGGAGCGGCTTTGTTGATCCAGCACCATTTTTAGGCTTATAATACACAAAAAGAAGAAATCCAGCCGGATTTCTTTTTTTTGTGAAATACATATGCACAGCAATTCTTTTACCGATATTGAACAACATGGTATACTTTAAGTGAAAAGAGAAAGAAAGGTGCTGATCAAAATGCTAAATAATTACAAAAGTATCTTAGTCGCCGTTGATGGGTCAAAAAACGCTGAATTAGCGTTAAAGCACGGTGTTGCTATTGCAAAAGAAAAGAATGCAACTTTGTACCTGTTGTCGGTTGTTGACGAAAATGCAATCAGCCATAGCTCTTATGCCTTCACAAAAGTACTAGCCGAAGAAAAAGAAGCTCTTGAAAAAGAATTATTGAAGAATATTTACTATGCAACCGAAGAAGGCTTGAATGATGTTAAACCAATCGTAGAAATTGGAAATCCTAAAGAAATGATTGCGACGATTGTTCCTGAAAATCAAGCCATTGATTTAATCATTGTTGGCGCAACCGGAAAAGGAAAAATTCAATCTTCGCAGCTAGGAACCACAACAAGCTACGTTGTCCAGTCTGCACCTTGCAATGTATTAGTCGTTAAGGAATAATACCAAACAAAAAGCTGCGACCTTTGAGGTCGCAGCTTTTTAGTTATTTCTCACAGCCAAAGCACCTAACAATATGCCAAAGCACATATCTTTTCCGGATGTATGCCCCACCTGTGATAGATGAACAACACTTTTTTGAAACTCTTCCAGAGAGCCACCTTTTTTCAACAGCTCCCATAAAGCAAAAATAACCGAACTTACAAAACCATCTAGCAAGGCATAAAAATAATTCTCGCTGATGCTTGTTGTTGCTGTAATATTTTCCTGTAAATGAGCTGCAAGGAATCGCGCTTGCGGATGCTGATAGGTTTTCAGCATAAAAAGATACCCTAAGAGAATGTCATCTCCACTTGGCGTTAACCCTTTTCCGCGTCCAACTAGATAAGTCACTAGTTCAGACCAATCCTTCACTTGATTTTCTTGCAATTGTTGAAAATAGCTTCGACTTACTTCATTCAATTCAATACCAATTTTAGCTTCTAACTGCTGATCGCTTAGAACCTGAATAATCTTTTTAAGCACATTAGGCTGTATAGGAACTGCCGAAAATTCTAAGTCTTTAACATGAATCGGAGCAAGATCCACCTCTTCCATTCCTCTGCTGCCAGAAAGAATCAACCGACTATTCATAATAGTTACGGAATTGCCTTGTTGACAATATGGCTGCATTTTTTGGAACTTCTCCTGTGAAATCTGAACACCAAAACTCGAAAGAAATTCAGCAGCCGTATTAAAATTAATCAACCGGTTATTGACTATAATATTAAATGAATTGGCAAAGGTACTATGAATTTTTCCATTCTTTCCAAACCGGTCTAGTCGAGAAAGATAGGAGCTTATAAGCGTTTCTACCATTACATGCTCCTCCTTACAAACAGTCTATTGCCATTATTTAACAATTGTTACCTTTTTGTCAACTTTAACCGTGATTTTTCCGTTTTTAATCACATAAGAACGCTCAGGAAAATCAATTAAAGCGGTCGCCACAGCCTTTGTATCCAATAATACCAAATCAGCTTTTTTACCAACAGCCAAGCCATAATCTTTTAAACCTAGCGCTTTTGCCGGATTTTCTGTAATCATCGGTAAAACCGTTGGTAAATCATCCGCACCGCCAAGATGACCTACTGGAACAGTCAACATGGCAATTTGGATCAAGTCGCCGTTTCCATAAGGAGTAAAGCCGTTCCGAATATTATTTGTTCCCAGAGAAACATTCACACCTGCATCACGCAGTTTGCGAATTGGAGTGACTGCTCGGCGCACATTATACTTGTCATTACGCGCACCTAAATGTAAATCTGTTGCTGGCAATGGCATGACGTTAATTTTCGCTTGCACCATCAAATCTATAACTTTTTGTAAGCGTTCCGGCTCCATGGCATGCAATGCAGTCAAGTGACCAACGGAAACACGCCCTTCATAGCCTTCCTTGATCGTTTTTTCGCATAGGTATTCAATCGAGGTATTATCCGCTTCATCCGCAAAATCCTGATGCAGATCAATGTCTTTATCGTATTTTTTAGCAATTTCAAAAATCAAATCAATATGTTCATTCGCCGGTGCATCGTTATAAGGGATTCCCCCTACAACATCAGCCCCCATTTCCATCGCTTCATACATCATTGCTTCTGTTCCAGGTGCTTTGAAAATTCCTTCCTGCGGAAAAGCCACCACTTGCATATCAATTAACTCTTTGTATTCCTCTTTTAATTTCATAATGGTATTAAAACCGGTAAAGCCTTGCGCCGGATCAAATTCTGCATGCGTTCTTACTGCTGTCGCTCCATGGCTAATAATCATTTCCAACGCCTTTTTTGCTCGTTCGTAAATATCTTCTTCTGTAAAGGTTGGTTTTAATTTAGCCGTAACCTGAATTGCTTCCTGCAGCGTACCTGATTTATTTGGTTCTCGATCCGCGATTAACGCTTTATCCAAATGAATATGGCTTTCGACTAGGCCAGGAATCAAGACACGTCCATTTGCCTCAATCACTTCCTGCGCTTCACCAGAAATTTGTGGCGCGATTTCAATGATTTTGCCATTTTCAATAGCAACGTCCTGCAAGGGTTCGCCATCTTTAATGCGAGCCTGTTTAATTAATAAATCCATTTTTCCCACTCCTTTTCATTTATCCAAAAATAAAGCCAATGACCAATAGAATAACAGAAGCTAGACTAAGCCACTTCACATTGCCTTTTACAACATCCAAAATTGGAATTTGGAAACCGGAAGATAAGGCCTGCATTGTAATATTTACAAAGCTCATTTGACTGCCTAGACCTACACCTACTGTCACAAAACCTAAAGCTAATGGTGGAAATCCCAATGATACAGCGACAGGCAGTACTAACGTTAACACCGAGCCGACATAAGCCCCCGCCGGTACTCCAATCAAAATCCCGGTCAAAATAGCTACTGGAACCACCACAAACTCTGGTGCATTTTGCGCAACACCCGCTATTACAGCAAAGGTTCCTGTTTCAGCAATAACATTAATAAATGCTAAGAAAATCCCTACTTGAAACAGGCGTGTTAAAATATAAGTCGAACCATCCACCATAGCTTCCACTGATTCGTTCATTGAAAAATCGGTACAGATAAAAACCAAAGCTAAGGTTAAAACCATATAAACTAGCGGTGTAAAGAGTGCAAAACCAATCAGCTCATTGATCAGCGGTCCAAAAATAACGGCAAACAGCAAGAAAATAGCCGGTAAAGTTATTTTGAATAATTCACCGTTACTCTTTTGATCAAATACGTCATCTTTAGATTCCTTAAAGCCGATATTCCGATGCTTCGTTCCCCAAAAAGCTAAAACAATCGCCAGAATTACGAATAATAACCAGTAGGGGCGCATTTGTGAAACGTAAGACGCAACACTTACATCGCCTAATTTTGAAACAATACTTGATTCTAAAGAAGCAGGTGATGTCGTAAATGAAACTGCTGCTGCTAAAGACATCGCCGCAATTAACTCAGGTACCACGCCTACTGCAGCAAAAGCTAACGGTGCAATAACCATAGCGCTCCCACCGCCAATACCGGACATATAGGTGGCCGCTGCCAATAAAATAACAATAAATGCTGAAACATACTCGACTTTCCCTTTAGTTCCACGTTTAGCAAGGGTTAAAGCTGCGGAATAACTTCCTGCTTTAAAAACTGCCATAGCCACTGCGGAGTTAATAATCGGAACTGTAATACTCAACATTGCAGGAATACTTTCCAACAGCTGTTTGTTCGCTTCGGCTAAGCTGACACCGCCAATCAGCATTGCTAAAATCCCTGCTATTAGCCCTGCAATAATCATATCTACTTTTTTAAATAACAAGACCAAAACTAACACTAATGGTACTAAAACTAAGAGTGCCTTAATGCCTGTTGGTGCAACTACCTTATCAATTTCTTCGGCATATGCGGTAATGCCTGATAATCCACCAATCAAAATTGAAAGCAATAAAAATGATACTTTCTTCCTAGTTCCCATAATTTAACCCCTCATCCATTTTTTATTAAATGCGTTGACTCCTTTCATCAGAATCTGCTCATCCATCCTTTTAAAGCACTCCATGCCGGTATCAAAGACTGCCGAAAAAGTTTAAAAGCAGGCCTCTAACGCAAACAAATCAACCACTTCAATCGTTAGCGTTTTCATTCTTTTGCTAAAGCCAATTGAAGCTAATACAAATAGTACCAATTCCTCTTTAAACAAGCAAATGCTCTGCTTGAATTCGTATAAGTTAGAAGCGGACGCTATAAATCTGTTTCTTTTTGTAGAAAACGCTTGTAAAAAAATAACTAGGACATAACTTATAAAGTTACATCCCAGTTACTTGTGGTTCGAAAATTAATCAGAAATGGCTTTTCAAATAAATAACAAACTAAGTCGTATTTTTAGCTAGAATGATAAAGCGATGTTGATTATTTACCAACTGTTTCTGTTCGTTTAGCTCGGCCTGCAAAGCCAACAACTGATCAAAATATTTTTCTACACTAAAATTAGGATATTCCCAAGGAATTTGTTTGACATAATAAATCAATCCTCGAATATCATAAAAATATTGTACTGGAAAAGACTATCTCAAAGTCAGCCTCCATTAATTGTTGCTTTGCAACTGCTAACGACCATTCAAGTCGTTCTGGTGGATCTATCTGTAATTGATTCGCAAGCTTCTGACCATTTTTGGAACCTACCTGCTGTGTAATAAAATGACCATTCTTCTTTAGAACTCGCCGTACTTCTTGAATATCATAGTCCGCATGATGATTTAAAACAATATCAAAAGCATTATTTTGAAAAGTCAATCGATTGTTTTTAGAAATCCATTCAACCGCTATTCCTAAAGGCTCTAACCGCTTTTTTACCAAGTGGTAATTGGGGAGCCAACCTTCGGTAACTGATGTCTTGTTATAAGGATGCTTAAAAGCTTGTAGCAACTCACCGCCGCCTGTTCTTATATCTAACAGCTCATGACTTTCCTTCAGTATTTCTCCGACTATTGAAAAATAGTTCCAAGGCAAAACTTCATTTTCCCATTTTCCTTCTAAATAAGAAAAATCCCAGCCTATAATTTTTTGCTGTTCGACTTCCAACCATTCTTTTTTAAGTGTTTCTTTCATAACTTTTTCTCCCTTACATTCTTTATAATTGTAAGTACGATACAGTTATGTTGACAGCGAAATAATTCTGCTCGATACAGGTGCTATCAAAAACTAAACTGTATCGAGTTGCTACATACTGTCGCTTTTTTGATCATAAATGATCCCCTCCAGTTTATTCGCTTAAATTCTCATAGAGCTTTTCTTCACTATATCATATAGGCTTTCTTCAATCTATCTTATTTAACGAAAAGAAATATATTTATACCTCGTTTTGTTATTTATTCATTCAACCCTAAATATTCCAAAAGGAATTCACAAAACATCATGTTTGCCCAAGAAAACCATTCTCTTGTATAGTGTGACGGATCATCAACATTGATGCCTTCATGCATGTGATTCGTACCGTTTTCTGTAGAAACTAGCATATCCAGTAGTTCTTTTTGGCGGTTTCTCTCTGTAGTAGTCAAGCCTTCCATCGCCAAGGCAATCGGCCAAACGTATTGTTTAGGCGTGTGCTCGCTGCCGATTCCCTGTAAATAGTTTCCTGTATAATAATATGGATTTTGCTTCGATAAAATCAGCGCTCTGGTATTTTGATAAATCGGATCTTCAATTCGGCAGTAGCCTAAATACGGCGCTGCGAGTAAGCTGGGCACATTGGCATCATCCATCAATAAAAAGTTTCCTAAACCATCCACTTCATAAGCGTAAACTTTTTTGCCTTCATGCTCAACAATGCCCCATTTCTCTATTCCAGCAGTAATCTCTGCTTTCAATTGTGCTGCTTGTTCAGTCAATTCCTTATCCTGATAAATCACGGTAAATATTTCTGCTAAATAGCCTAGAATGACTGCGGCAAACATATTTGCGGGTACTAAATACGGATAGGTACAACTGTCATCACTGGGTCTAAAGCCTGACCAGGTCATGCCAGTATAACCACAAGACTCACCGCGTCCTTGATGACTTAAGGTATCTTCTGGTCGTTCGCCAAAGCGTTCAAACCGATAAGGCGAGTGTTCATGGCGCTGCTCTGTTTTGAACACTTGAATAATAGATGCGGCGGCTTTTTTAAAGGCGGTCGTAAAATGACTGGTTTCTCCTGTTTTCTGCCATAAGAGATACGCCAGCTCAACAGGATAGCATAAGGAATCCACCTCATATTTTCGTTCCCAAATCCAGCCGTTCATCTCCGTCTGATCCTGATGATAGCACTGGCCATTTTCTGTTTCATTAAATGCATTTGCATATGGATCAATTAATATGCATTTTATCTGACGCTTAACCAAACCACAAATCATCTTTCTAATCGCCGAATCAGTTTGAGCTAGGCCCAGATAAGGCTTCATTTGCGCAGTAGAATCTCTTAACCACATCGCGGGAATATCCCCGGTGATCACAAATGTATCCCCTGCAGTTATTTTGACTGTGGTTGCTAAGGTATTATCAAAGCAAGCTGAGAATACTTCGCTCCATCTGGGATTACTGGCTGTTTGAGCGACACGATGCTTTAGCTGTTCGATAGCTGTTGTTGAATAGAAACTTGTCATTACTTATACGGCCTACTTTCCTTTTAAAATTACTTCAGATTTAATCCAAGATTTAATCGTTTCTTGATGATACATCGCTAAAATTTCGGTATAAAAAGCATCTATCACCGTCAAAACTGGTATTTGTGGAGAAATCCCGCCCATATCTTTTTTGCCCATAGAGCTGGTTAAACAGAAAACTGCGACATTTTCTTTATACGGGCTACTTTCATTGGCGGTGATCACAATTACCGGTACCTCTTTTTCAGCAACTGTTTTGACTGCTGCAGCGATAGTTTCATTATTTCCTGATAACGAAGAGAGAATCACAAGATCCCCCGGCTGAACAGTGTGGGCCATCATGGCAATCGAATGCTCGTCTTTAATGACGTTCACCAGCTTGCCTAGCCGCGAAAATTTAAATTGAAAATCTTCACCACAAAAAGCATTGTAGCCGGTTCCCCAATAATGAATAATCCGACTTTTATCAATTAGCAATGCAGCCTCTTTCACAGCTTCTGTATCCAGCTTTTCAATAAGGTCATTCAGCAACAAAGAATAATTCAATTGTACGTAGCTGATACCGGAAGTTTGTTCCTTTTGTGTATTTTTATTGGAATATTTATATAAGTAAATCAATTCCTTATAATTGCTTAACCCAATTTTCTTGCAAAATCGAGTGATTGAAGAATTGGATACATTCAACGTTTTCGCTAATTCCTGAATGCCCAGCGCTTTACGCCCAGCTAGAAAGTAAGCCGCAATGACTTTCTCTACATCAGTAAATTTCTTTTCATTCGCTTGAATAATCAATTCGATATAGCTTTCCATTTCGTTGCACCCCTTCACGCTATTCTACGACGACACCGACTATTGACTTTGAGATTAATTTTTTGCGTTTAACAGCTGACTTTCATCAAATTTCATATTCATACGAACGAATGGCGCATAGATGAAAATGTCTAAAATGACTAGGACAGCGGTTAAAACAACAGGACTCAAATGAAATGCGCCCAAAATCCATGTGCTGACAAAAATCGGTTCATTCCCTGAATTTAGCACCACTAGCGGTACAACCCAGCCAATTTTGGTTACAATAAACGCAATAACCGCATTCATCACTGGTACTAAAACAAAGGGGATAAACATCAACGGATTTAAAACAATTGGAAAACCAAAGATGATCGGCTCATTGATACCAAACAGCCCGGGAATGAGCGATAATTTTGCTACTTCTCGACCAGCGTAGGTTTTCGGCGTAAATATTAAAATCGCCAAAATTAAACCAAAAGTAGCTCCTGAGCCGCCAATCATCGCATAAACATTAGTCATTGTATTTGGAGCAATCGAAATGTCGGCAAAACTTTTCGTTTCCGCAAATTTCGCTACATTTTCTAAGAAAATAGGCAACCATAAAGCAGAAACCACACCCCACACAATATTAAAGCCATGCAGTCCCAAAAACCAAAGGATTTGTTCGAGTAAAATAACCACAATAATCGCTGGTAAACCGGTTCCTACGGATGTTAACGGCTGGACGAATAGTTGACTGACCAGCGCCATGAATGAATTAAAGTGAAAAGCTTCAATAACGACTTTTAACACAGAGCAAATCAATAGCACAAGCGAAATTGGAATAAGAGCAAAGAATGAATCGAAAACATTTGGCGGCACATTTCCAGGTAATTTAATTGCGATTTTATGTTTGGCTAAAAGCGAATAGATAAACACAGCCAATAATCCTACAATCAATGCGGTAAACATGCCTTCATAGCTAAAGAAATTATTGGCATAGCCTTGAATTATCTCAGCAGTACTATCCGCAAAATTAACGTTGTTTGGTACCATGACAAAATACGCAGCAAAAGCTAATAAAGTGGCCAGCAGTGGATTAATATTGGCTTCCGGCTGCTTTTTCATTAGCTCTTTTGCATAGTTATAAGCGGTTGAAAAAACAATCAATAAGGCCACAATGCCTAAGGTTGCCTGATAAACGTTCCCGAAAATAGCTGATACCGTTGGTCCCCATGATGTTTTACCAAAAAAGGCATCGATCTGCATTTTAATCAAATTTGAAAAAGAACCGACAACAGTAAATGGAATACTGCTGATAAAGGCATTTTTAATGGCTTGCAGAATGCTGTTATTGTCGACCTTATTCGCTATTTTCAATAACGGCTCTTGAATCTTTTCAATTTCTACTTTCATTTTTTAACTCATCCTTTCCCACTTATCTTTTAATTGAAAATGTTTTTATTTCCCCCGGCTTAAAGGTGCCTAATTCGAGTCGTTTGCTTGGTTCCATGCGATGTACGATTTCGCCCTTAAGATTTACCTCGGTGATGGTACAGGTTGACGGTAAGGAAATGCTTTCCCCTTCTACAACAGCTGTTAACGAAGGATTGTATAAACGCACTATGATGCTTTGATCAGCCTGATTTTGTTCAATTGCACTAAGAACTAATGCTGTATTTGTTAGATCAATTATTGGCTTCAACGGCTGTAGCTGATCCACTTTGTTGCTTTGGAAATATTGAATTGGATTGGTAAAACGATTTAAACTTTGAATATGATAATATACGATTTCTGTCGCATAGTGCTGATATTCCTTTTGAATCGTAGCCGGGTCGAAGGTCTCTGAAATTAGTAATGACAGCTCCATTTCTCTTTCGCCCAACAGCTGACTGTCCGGTGTTGGAATATAGCGGAACTGATTACCGGAAGCATCTCCGGGCCGGCGCAACAATTCTGGTCTGCCTAAATAGCCGACGCCTCTAAAAAGTGTCAGGTACAAGGACTGATCGATTACCTGATATTCTTTAATTCCTTTGCTTAGCATCGTCCAGCTTGCTTTTGCATCATGAACATTAGCATAATGAATCATCGGATAAATTTCTGTCGGCTCTTCTTTCCAGCCAAGCTCGCACCAGTCGTGGATATGCGGATCCTGATTCGCTCTTTCGACTATACCGAACAACGTGTCAGCGTAGCTCACTTGACTTACTACTGGTGTTTTGACGACCAAACGCATGCGATGATCCTTTGCTTGATTATCGATTTTCAGTTTTAAATCAATTCTTTTGCTCCCTTTCGCTAAAGTCACAGTCAAGCTATAAGGGATTTCTGCATCTCGTCTCTGATCTTTTCTGGAAGCTAAATCTTTTGGCACTTGAAATCTGCCCTTAACCGTCAGCGTAGAAAGAAAGGGGCCGTGTTCTGCCACAACTGAATCGCCGCTAAACGACAGCTGGTATATAGCATCATGATAGGCAGGAGAATAATCATACGTATCGCCTTCATCTCCAGAATCCTCTAGATAGAAGCAATTAGCGTACATCTGATCCTCTTCTTTAACATAAATAGTAAATTGTCCTTGGTTATAGGTTAGCTTGTAAGCCTCATTTTCGATAACGTTGTTTTCTTTGTTTACTGCTGTCTCTGTTGTTTGCTCCGTTTCTTTCACATGAATTACTTGATAGGACAGTGGTTCAATTGGCTGCATCACGCTTAGTCGATGAATGTAATAATACTTTTCTTCAGCATAATCTGCTTCTGATCTTCTTACTTCTCCTCCGTACACCCGCTCTGATGATAAAACTTGGATGGCAATTTCACTTCCTTTCTCGTCCATTAGTTGAATCATCGGTTTTTTAGTACTTACTTCCACCACAAACGGCTCTGCCCGTCGATAAGGTAATGTATTGAAAAGCACAAGATCATTTTCCTGTACATGATCAAGTGATTCTGCAATTTTTCGAACTAAATAGTCCACTGTTGAATAAGATAATTGATCTGCTTCTTTGTAGCGCGCTTCGATCATTTGATTGGTTTTATCTGTGTTGCAGCCGCCGATACTGTCGTGCGCATGATTTTTTAAAAGTAGCTTCCAAATATATTCCAGCAAGCCCGGCTTAGACGGAATTCCCATCTCCTGTGCCATCAGCATTAATGGCGCCAGTTGAAAAATCAGTCGATGCTCCACAACATCATTTAATCGCTTCAAATCGTAGCGCGAAGAATAAATCGAGCGATGAATTTTTGACACACTACCGCTGATAAATTCCCCTTGTACATTTGGTAGCTCCTTGGCAGAACGCCTTAACAATTCAAAAATGTGAGGATAATTGCTTTCAAGTATCTCGTAATCTGGACCTAGCTGCTGGTTTACCTCATGAATAATTTTTTTCAGATGTCGATCCACTGCTCGCTGATCACCGCCTACCGGCAACGTTACAATTTCCGTAGCTGTATCTTCTGACACAAGCTCTATTATGTTCTTTTGCTGATAAAGATCTCCTTCTACTAAAGCAACTCCAGCATAATAACCATTGCGAATATTGATAGCTAATACTTGCGAGCTATCCTCAGCAGTCCAGTAAAACTCCCGATTCTTCGTGACTTCACCCGGCATGCCGCGCCAAAAAACAGCATCCGTAATCCCAAAGCCGTTATATATTTTAGGCATGTCCTTTCCTTGACCAAAGGAATCCGGCAAATAACCCAGAGCAGTGGCACCGCCCAAACGTTTAGCCAAAGATAAACCGATTTGTAAATTCTTTACTACTGATTCTCCTGCAACCACGAACTCATCCATTTGTGTGTACCAAGGACCAATAAATAATTTTTCCGCCGTGACCAGCTCTTTGATCACCGTTTCTTTTTCCGGAAATACCTTTAAATAATCGTCAAGAATACTCAACTGACCGTCCAAATAATAATAGTCTAGCTCATGATGCTGCAATGCGTAAATCACTTCATCCATATGATAGGCAAACTGGACAAATGCTTCATTATCACTAAAATACCATTCACGATCCCAATGAGTATGGGCTACAATGTGAATCTTCTTCATGGTGATGCTCCTCTCCTCTTACTTCACGATAAATATACCTTGAATTACTAACAAAGAAAACGCTTTAGGTAATACTTTCAACTATTTTCTTATTTTTGTCATTTCACTGAAAATACTTTCAAAAACCATAAAAAAATAGAACAAAAGTCTGAGACTTCTGTTCTATCTTTAGTACTCCGTATGAAGTAAATCGTCTGCTTTAAGCTGACCCTTTTCAATATGCACCACTCGCTGACAGGTACGCGCTAAAAATTCCTTGTCGTGAGTAATAACAAGCACCAGTATATTTTCCTGCTGCAGCCAAAGCAGCGTATTGCTGACTTCTTCCATGTGGACCAAATCCAAACCGCTGGTAGGCTCATCAAAAATAATGATTCGCTTTCCGGACAAAAGAGCGCTGGCAATCGCCACACGCTGTTTCTCTCCACCCGATAAGGTTTGCGGATGTCGGTCAAGCAAGGGTTCTAAATGAAGCATCTGCACAACCTTATCAAACACCTTAAGATTTTTTGCCTTAACAGTGATTTCTTTTTCAACCGTTTCAAAAAATAACTGCAAATTAACATCCTGCATCACAACAAAGCTTTCCTTTAGCAGCTGTTTAGCGGTTAGTTCCTGCCCATTTAAAAGAATCCGTCCGCTTTTTGGTTTGATCAAGCCCGAAAGCAACTTGGAAAATGTTGATTTGCCTGCACCGTTTTTACCGATAATACCGGTAATGTACTGACTGGACAGCTGCAGCTGGTCAATAGCTAAAGCAGTTGCTTGCTTGCGATAATGATAACGAAGCTTTTGACATTCTAAGATAAGCGCACCAGTATTTTCCGGCGTTTTACTGCTTCGTGCAAGTCCTGGTTGTGTCAAAGCTCTCAAGCCCTGCTCCTGTAAAAACGCAGGGGCTTTTGCCAACAGCTCAGCCTTTGTCCAATTTGCTACGATACGTCCATCTTCCATCATTAAATAGCGATCTGCTAAATCGGTTAAATAAAACAGGCGATGCTCTGAAACGATGATCGTCATGCCTTGTGCTTTCAAAATTTCCAGATAGCTTTTCAATTGCTCAATCGTTTCCACATCCAAATTACTGGAAGGCTCATCTAATAGAAACAAGCGATGCTCTAACATACTGGCTGAAGCAAAAGCGATCAACTGTTTTTGTCCGCCGGAAAGATGAAACATGCTTTTTTCCAGAAAAGGCTCTAAGGAAAACTGCTGCGTAATTTCCTGCAAACGTGTGAGCATTTCTACTTTGGGAACCCCATAATTTTCCATGGCAAAAGCTAATTCTGAATACACATCACTTGTAAAAAACTGTGTTTTAGGATTTTGAAATACCACGCCAATGTCTCGCACATAGCTGTTGAATTCCTTCGTTAACAGTGGTTGGTTCAATACCGTGCCTTGCCCTTTTAATTCCCCTGAATACAATTCTGGAATGAGCCCGTTGATAATTCTTAGTAATGTAGATTTTCCGCAACCACTTTTTCCGCAAATTACGACAAATTCGCCTTCTTCGACTGTTACATCAACAGAATGAAGAATTTCTATTTGATCCTCATAGGCAAAAGACAGATTCTTTAGCTCAATCATCATAGCGTCCTCCCAAAAACAAGCAAAATGATAAGTACAGCAAATAGGAAATAATCCTGCAACCTTAATTGAATCGTATAAATACTTGTATGCTGTTTCGGATTGCCAAGTCCGCGTACCAAAGCCGCGGCAGACAAATCAGACGACGTATTTTCAGCAGACATCAGGATCGGTACAATGATATATTCCAAGGTCTGCAGCGGATGAATAAACAAATCCATTGTCGACACAGCAATTCCCCGATACTTCATCGCGTTGCGGATGCTTTTAAAATCCTGAACAATCGTCGGGAAAAAACGAAATAGAACTGTTAAAGGAATCAACAACGCAAACGGCACCTGCCATTTTTTTAATGCAGCAATCCATTCGCTGATCGTTGTCCGGTTCACCGCAAAGGCGGCCGCCATAATCGTTGGCAGCATGCGCCGATTCCCCACAAAAGCAAAATCAAAAAAAGCCGCAACTGGATGATCAATCAAAGGAAAAAGCAGCTGGTCGCCAAGAGTCAGCAGCCAAAAAAACACATAAAAAATCGTGCCTTTTTTCCAGCCGCCATTTAACAGAAATCCCACATACAGCAAAGTAACGAAAAGACATTCTCCCTTAAACGAAGCTGGTAAAATCAAAAATAAGCTGGCGCAAATAATCGCAGCCAATTTACTTCGCGGATCAAATTTCACGTACACGTTTGCCATAATTTTTTCCTTTTGCTTTATCAAAGTGTTTGACATAAAGATTCTGTCCGATTGCTAAACCAATGATGCTGCAAATAATCACAGCTGCCACACTGACAAAGAAGGTCGTCGTCGTAATCGGTGCAAAAACCTTGTTAATATAAGCCGCATCTTTTCCTCTAGCCACTAGCGAATCAACGTAAGCATTTTTCATGAACCACAAAGGCAGAACCGGTCCCATCAGCCCAAAGCTAAAAACGGTATAGCTCAGTAAGGTTCGTATTTTTTCATTGATTGAAGTCTTATATTGCAACCAATCCGCAAGAACGGCACAAATAATATTTGGCAAAAATGACAACGGAAAGTGTCCGCTAATGAGGAAAAATCCCCCCATAACTCCGCCCATAATCGTGATCGCGCCAAAACGCGGTACGCGTTTAATCATCAATAAATAAACAATTCCTGCTAATAAAGCTGTGCCGCTTGGAATAAAAATAGAATGAAATAATGGCACTGTAAAACGCAGAATCAACATAGCAACAACCACTACTAAAAAATAAATTGCTGTATAAATACCTATGGAAATAAAATCTTGAATCCTTAACTTTTTCAATTCTTTAGTGCTCCTCTCTAAGCATAAATAAAAACAACAGCTGGCCATAATTCGAACGATTGATCTTCAACTGATAATGTCCTGCTTCTGTAAATTGTTCCCCAACAAGAATCAAACGTTCTTCCTTCGTATCACAAATAACCGCAGGATGATTCATACATTCTTTCCCTTTAAGTACTGTTAGCTGTGCCTGATGATCCAGCTCTGCCAGTAGCTCAGCATCAACCGAAAGAATCACATCTTCTCCCAATGAATAAGCCCTTTTTGACAACATCGGTCGTTGTTTTAGCGCTTGTTTCATCGTAGTTGTCAAAACTACATCCTCAAAGCCTTCCGCTAAAATCTCAACAGCAATTTCCTCGCCAGCTTCCCATTGCTGAAACGGAGCATAACGCTGAGCTTCAGTATCCGCCAAAAGTCCAAACTCTAAGTGATTTTCGGGCTGATGGTACAAATAATCCGGCCAAAGCAAAGGAACAACCTGATTGCCCTTTTTAAGGGTTACGCTGTAGATATATTTTCCATAAGTTTCATGAAATTGCTCATAGGTCTCAATCTGATATTCCGGTAAAAACTGAATGGTTCCGGCATAAGTATAAAAACCGAAATAATAATATTCTTCCCCGAAGGTCAGCTTCTTCTGTATCGCTTGAACAGGCGCCTCTTGCACTCCTTCTATCAACGCTCTTGAGCCAAAGGTACCATCTAAATATAAACGCTTCCGTTGACAATCTGTCGTCATTTCTAAAAACTGCAGCCGTGACAGCTTGGTTAACTGTTCATTAAAATCAGGATAATGCTCCGGCATTAAGAGTGCTAAAAGATAATCCTTCGTAGCAATGCAAATTGGGACTTCCTTTATCCTGTAACTGCCTTTGCCGTCAAACTGAACTTGTTGATTCGTATGGGGAAATCTATTGATGATCTGCTGAAATTGCTCTGTCAGTTGATAATCATTCTTTTGAAGCTGCGGACACTCTGCCTGATAATACTCAAAAAGATTCAACGTACTAGTCCCGGTTAAATAACGCGGTAATGCTTGCTCTTCAATATAAAGTGACTGCTCCAGCCTAACAGGACATGCCGTTGTCATTTTTGTATCGTATTGAATAGAAAGCAGCTCGGTGGTTAGCTGTGCCATTCTTTCACCTCTTTTCTTATTTCAATTAGTATAACATAGTTGATAATGAGAATCATTATCATTTTGTGAACTTTTTTATTTTCCAATAAATTAGGTAGATGACAATCATATTAAGGGTACGAAAGAATCCTATCCTTCTTCCGCACCCTCATTATCACTGCTTAAATTGATGACTGATCTTGTGTTAATGAAATGACTTGCGTTGCAATTTTTGCCAGAAAGGTTTGGTCATGTTCTACCAGCAGCATACTTGGCTTAACAGACAAAATCAGCTCTTCCAGCTGCTCCTGATTGAACACATCCAAATAGTTCAGCGGTTCATCCCAGATATAAAGCTCCGCAGGTTGAGCCAGAGATTTTGCTACTTCGACCTTTTTGCGCTGCCCCATGCTCATCTGTTCAATTCGATTATGAAAAACGGAGCGCTCCATCCCCAGCTTATGAAGATTATTAAGAAATTCCTGATAGTCTAAGCCCTGCTCCTTTGAGAATTCTAGCAACGTTCCCCGATTGTCTTCATAATTTTGCCGAACATAGCTGATCTTTAGCTGCTGGGGCATTACGCATTCACCTGTATGCTCTCCTGCAAATTGCCCTAAGAGAAAACGAATAATAGATGATTTCCCCGAACCGTTTGCTCCATTCAAAGCAATCCGCTCTCCCTGCTTCAATTCAAAGGAAATGGGCATAAATAATGGCTGATCATAGCCCAGAGATAAATTCTCGACAGTGATTAAGCGCTGATGGTGACTCGCTTGAGCATTCATCGTTAACGGATCAATGTATTCGATATCCTTTAAAAGCTGTTCCTTTTCAGAGAGCTGAGCCTGCATACGATTAGCAATCGCCTTTGACCGTTTCATCGTCCGCGCTGCTCTGGCTCCGATAAAGCCTGTGTCATAAATTGCGCCGCTGCCTTTTTCTGACGCCTTGCCATACTTGTCCTGCTCCTTTGAACGGGACCATTCAGCTTTTTCCGCAGCTGTTTTTTTCAAGCGGCTAACTTCTTTTTTCAGCTTTTCATTTTGAGCGAATTCGTAGGCATCCTTGCGCTGCTTTTGCTCTTCATAAACTGAAAAATTGCCTTGATATAGCTCCAACTGACTTTTTTCGATAGATAAAATATGATCAACTACCTCATCCACAAAGCTGCGGTCATGACTAACAACAATAAAGCCCTGCTGTTTTTTCTTCAAATAAGCTGCGACCTGCCGACGACCAGCTTGATCCAAATGATTGGTCGGTTCGTCAATTAACGGAAAATATTGATCATTAATAAAAAGCAATGCCAGTAAGACCTTCGTTTGTTCACCGCCGGAAAGCGTCGTAAACTCTCGCCATAAAATCTCGGGATCGACCTTTAAAAGATTCAGTTCTCGCTCAATCTCCCATTGCTCAAAATCGCTAATTTCCTGTAAAACATAATAGGTCAGCTGTTCCTTATTTTTCAGCGGCTGAGGAAAATACAAAAACTCCAGCTGATGCAGCACCTGACCGCTATACGGCAGCTTCCCCTGCAAAATATTCAGTAAAGTCGTCTTCCCTCTGCCGTTTCGGCCGATCAAACCAAGCTTCCACTGTGTATCGATAGTTAAATCCGCCTGATCAAATAATAAAGTTGCCTGACTATCAAACCCAAACGTTACGTGTTTCAATTCAATTTTGGACATTTTCTCACCTCTATTAAAAAGCACAAAGAATCCTTCGATTCTTTTAAAAGGCTTTTCAGAACTGACGATCAGAAAATGAGCATACAAAAAGACCCATACACCGAAAAATCATCGTCAATCCTGAAAATCTGCACACTGCTCCCCCGTAAACACAAGGTACAGTCTGAATGCAGCTTCAACAATTGACTTAATTTTTCAATGCACGGATCCCTCACTTCGTTTTTGATTAAATTCAATATAGCATGCGTAGTTAATTATTGTCAAGAACACGCTTCGTTTCCTGCATTAGGAAGAAAAAATGAGTTGAAACTTTTTTTTCAAACTAATAAGTTGTTATTTCTTCGTTTTGAGAAATTTCTGTCAATCGTCAAGCCGTTTCGCTTCATCTTTCTTTTTTGCTTTATACTAGAAGAGTAATGAGGAATTGGGAGGGATTCAATTGAAAATCGAACATGTTGGTTTGTGGGTAACGGATTTGGAAAGGATGCGGCAATTTTATGAAACCTATTTTAATGCAAATGTTTCAGAGCTGTACCACAATCCAAAAACAAATTTTCGGTCTTATTTTCTGATGTTTGCTGACGGTGCCCGACTAGAGCTTATGCAGCGTGATGATCTCAATCACAGGAATGATCATGAGGTCTTGGGCTTTGCTCATCTGGCCATCGCTTTGGGCAGTAAAAATAAAGTAGATCTATTAACGAAAGTCTTAATAATGGAGGGCTATCAATTAGTAAGTCCCTGCCGTACCACCGGCGATGGTTACTATGAATCAGTTATTGCTGATCCAGAAGGCAATCGTCTTGAATTAACCGTTTAAAAATCAGGAGGAAATAAAATGACAATCAAAGCAATTGTGTTGGATATTGACGGAACTTTATTAAACAACGAAAAGCAAATTTCCAAAAGAACAAAGGATGCACTGATTCATGCGCAAAAAGAAGGCATCAAAGTTGTATTAGCCTCCGGACGACCTACGCCGGGCATGATGCACTTTGCTGCTGAGTTGAAAATGCACGACTATAATGGTTTATTAGTTTCATATAATGGCGCGCATGTCTTGGAGGTAGCAACGCAGAAAGAGCTTTTCAGCCAGCCGCTTACTGTTGAAACAAGCCGCGCGATTTTAGAACACTTAAAGCAATTTGACGTGAAGCCAATGATCGCAAATGAGGGCTATATGTATGTCAATGATGTGTTTGACGGCATTCTTAATCTTGGTGAAATGGGCGAACAATTCAATATTATAGAATATGAAGCTCGCGGTGGTCACTTTCAATTATGCGAAAAAGCAGATTTAGCAGCCTTTGTCGATTTTCCACTGCATAAAATCTTAGTAGCAGCTGACCCGGCTTATCTAAAGGCCAATGCACCAAAAATTCTTGCTCCTTTTGAAGGTCAAGTCAGCGGGGTCTTTTCAGCGCCAATGTATTTTGAATTTACCGATTTAGGCATTGATAAAGCCAACGCCTTGGAACAAACCCTGAAGCCTTTAGGCATTCAGCAAGAGCATATCGTTTCGTTTGGCGACGGACACAACGACTTGTCTATCATTAACTATGCGGGCACTGGCGTTGCTATGGGCAATGCCGTTCCCGAATTAAAAGCCGCGGCGAATAAAATTACTGTCTCCAACAATGAAGACGGCATTGCAGAAGCATTGGCGGAGCTGCTTTAATCAAAAGCTGAAACACACAAATTTCTAGTGGTGTTTCAGCTTTTTTTTCGTAAAAGTAAATTATCAGGTATACTAAAAAAGGATAAACATAACGGAAAGGTGCCTGATAGTATGAACTTACTTGCCAAGCTGAAAAATTTAGAATCCTTAACAGCCAGTGAACAAACCTTGGTTCACTATATTTTAGAATTTCCTGATCAAGTTATTCGGTTTTCACCTCAAGAATTAGCCGAACATTCTTATGTTTCGATTTCAACAATTTATCGTTTAATTAATAAGCTGGAGCTTGATGGTTTAAATGACTTAAAACTCGCTTTAGTCAATAACCTGAATGAACAGCGGACGGAACCCATCATTGATATTGATTATCCGATTTCTGCTGAAGATAATCTCTATGCTATGACAAAAAAATTAAAAACCGTTTATGAGCAAACACTTCAAGCAACGATGGATACCAATGATTTGGATCGGATGTCAATCAATAGTGAATTGTTGAAAAACGCCAAATATATTGATATTTATGCCAGCTCGGCGAATATTTACTTTGCCCAAAATTTTCAATTTCAAATGCAGGAAATCGGCAGGCAAATTCAAGTGCCAATTGATGATTATATGCAAAATTTGAGTGCCGCTAATAGTACCGCCGAGCATTTAGCGATCGTCGTTTCCTATGAAGGACGAGGCTCCAGCGTTAAAAAAATTCTCGCAACTCTTCAAAAAAATCAAACTAAAATTCTTTTAATAACAGCGAAGAACAGTCCTTTACGCCAGTTGAAGGTTGATGGCTTATGCCTGTTCCCTTCGCTTGAGAATCATTACAATAAGATTTCTTCCTTTTCTACGCGGATGTCTTTAATGTATCTTTTTGACAGCTTATACCTCAGCTATTTTAATCAGGATTACGAAAAAAATCTTGCCTATAAACTGGAAAATTATCAAAAAATGAACCCTAAGTTGATTTAATCCTGCGGCAAGCTTTTTAAACTTTTAGTTTATAGATTTTTCTGGGTCGGCCTTTGGTTGTTTTGGTTTCAAAGCCGACCTCTGTAAAAAATTTGCCATGAGTTTTCCGAAAATTACTGTTGTCTAATTCATCTACTGAAATGCCTAAAAACTTACTGTAAACTTTTCGCGCTTCCGTTAAAGTAAAGGTCGTTCCTAAAATCTGGAGAACAGTTGGCTGATAATCTAAACGATTTTTAATTCTAATGATCGCTTCACGAATAATCTCTTTGTGATCAAAAGCCAGCTCGTCCAAAGGAATATTTTTTCCTTTATAAGAAAGCCTTGGTGTACCGGTTTTCGTTGCTTCAAGAGTAACCCAATGTGCTTCTTTGGCATCATCGCCAGCCGTAATCTTCACATCGTCCATTGACGGCAGATAGGTCAAATGTGCCACTGTAATGGTCCATGACCGCGGATCACGATTTGGGGTAGCAATAGTTTTCAACTGCTCCACATAGTTTTCGCTCAACCGAATCCCGACTTCTTCTTTTACTTCGCGCAGTACCGCTTCAGTTGTATCTTCATTTTTGTCAATAAAGCCGCCGGGTAAAGCGTAATGATCCTTGAACGGATTGGCCTTTCTCTTTATCAGCAGCAACTTCACTGATTCCTCTGACCAGCCTAAGATAACATTGTCTACTGTTACCGAAGGTTTTTCATACATTGGCAGGTCTTGCTTTTGATACCAATTTAAAAACTCTGACTCACTTGCTTCTTGTTCATAATACTTTTTTTCTTCTTGGTAATTTTTAAATTCCACTAGCCTCACTCACTCTATCTGTCATTTGATTACTCGCTAAATTCGACTTTTAACTATTTTTCGTCCAGCGAATATATCCTACTATTGAGTTTACTAGAAAGACCCAGTACATGACAACCATTTCTAGGCTGGCACCCCACCATAAATAAATACTAAAGACATTCGTGCCAATCCAAAATAGCCATTGCGCAGCATAAGAACCATTCATTAACCATTGGCCTACATAGTTTGTACCGTCCGTCACAGAATCCCTAAATGGGCGATTTGCCCCAATTCCGCGATAAATAAAACCGAACAAGCCCCAGATAAAAAGCATACCGACTATGGCCTTTACCCAGCCGAAGAGTGATAATTTTTTAGGCTTGATGTAGACAGGCTCTTTTTTACTTTGGTCCTTTTTATCAACGTTTAATAACCATAAATACGCTCCTACGAACTGCATCAGGAAGAAATAAACTGAGGTCAGCACCTCACCATAAAAACCACTGATTACACTTAGATAAAGATAAATGGTCACATTAATCAAGCCAAAAAAGTAATTACTGATTTTTCCTTTTGTTACAAAAATAACATTAACAATTCCGGAAACGCCGGCAATCATTCCTAAAAAGCTCTCCGGCTGCTTTAAATAAACGCCGATTTGAATACCAACCAAGAACAGCATATAGACTAGCTCCCAAGGCTTCCAGCCAAGACAGACATCCTTCAGTAAAGCGCCTACTACACCCTTCCAGCCAACTTTTCTGGCCTCTCTTGCCAGCTTTTTAAGGTTTAAACTACTCTCTGTTACACGCTTTTGCCAATAGCGGATACTAACTTTTTCAATTGCCCATTTTTTTGCCATTTTTACTGTTTCCATTTTACTCACTCCATTCTTTTTTTACCAAACTTTAACGTTTAAACGACCCTCAATAACCTCTTGAGCCATTACGTACCTGCCGTAAAATCCTTGCGGGTCTGCTTCAGTTGATTCTACGTCCAAAAATACCATTTTTTCTTCTAAGCCTGCCTCCACAAAGAGCTTCACTAAATGATGATGAAACGCCCAGCGAATACTTTCAGTTGCCATACTCATATCCCGAAACTGGTCATCCACATACTTCGTGACAGGCGGTATGATAAAAATCAAATCCCATTTTTCTTGCTGAACGATTAGCTGATATTGGCTGTTCAAGGCTGCCAGTTCTTCTTGGCTGATCAGACTCTTGCCGCTTTCTTTTGCTTTTTTTGCATCTGTGGTGAGATACCAGTCGATATAAGCCTTGGTTACCGTGCTGTTGGTGTCTGCAAAAACGAGTCCGTTATTAGCGGTTCCTTCAATTTCATTGGAGGTTTGGCGGTATTGATTGGTTAAAAGATACATATAATCTCTTCCATTTAGCTCTTCATCAAGAACATTGTATTTTTCCTGATAATGGCGCGCATATTCGAGTGAAAAAGGACTGCCATAGCTCCGAGCCAGATCCTTGACCAATGTCGTTTTCCCGCCAGAGGCTGAGCCGGCAATCAAAATATTTTTACTAAAGTGGCGCCGAAACGGACGCGCAATTTTTTGCCAATATTTTAACGGATTTTCACGAACCATACTTGCCGAAAGAGGCAACAACTGACGATCGATAAGCTCAACCTTCCATGCAGGACGCAGCTTATTCAATTGTTCTTGGTATACCTTTTCACCAACAAAAATCGTTAGTTTTGGTGTCTGTACCTCACACTTTTCTTCAATAAGTTGTTCCAATAAAATCAACCACTGCTGCCAGCCCTCTGGATATCTGGGAATCCCTGTTTCATCAATTTTCCCAACCACAACCAACGCATCATCCTTAAAGGTCTCTCTTGTATAACGAAATCTTTTCTCCAGATTCAACCCAATCTGATCTCCACGGTCACCAGCATAGCCGCTAACAGCAAGTAAAACACCGTCACACTGACGTTTGGCTTGATGAACAGCAGCAATGTGACCAATATGCATGGGCGCCCACGTCCCCAAAAATACCCCTATGGCTTGTCCGTTCAACTTTTCTCTCATGATGCTCGTCTCCTTTTTAGGTAATGTTTACCTTTAATATTTTAAAATAAAAAACCAATACATGAACGATTGGTAATTTCTAATTTTAGGTAAACTTTACTTTTAATATAAACATAGTTTAACACGGTCACAAGATTTTGTAAATATCAAAACTAAAATTTTTTTATTGTTCATAAATTCTTCCCAGTTCTTTTCCCGATCTATTCATTAAATGATATAAAAACTATTAACTATTAAAAACAATATGTTAGAATAAATGTATAAGGAGTGAATAAAAATGGCATTTTTTAATTTTTTTCCGAGTAAAACAAGTGGCACTACACGAAAAAAAGCACTTGAATCAACTGACATTAACACGCTCTTGGCACCTAACGGCAATGTTCCAAGTGATGAGTTATTAAGTGAATTGCTAAATTTTCAAGATTTGTCTGGCGAAGCATTTGAAGAATTACTAGCGAGGCTTTTGCGAAATGCCGGCTATCATGTAAAATTGACCAAAAAATCTTATGATTACGGCATTGACCTGATTGTCAGTCGGCATGAAAAAGAAGAACCTTTGTATCTTATTCAAGCCAAAAAAAGGCGTCATAAACATCGACAGGAGTTCATTACTCGCAGCATGCTGGAAAATTCCGCAGCCGGCAAAGAGGTCTATCAGGCTCCAAATGCGCAGATTTGTTTTATTACAACCAGTTATTTTGACGAAGCTGCACTACGCTTTGCCGCCAAAGCCAATATTATGACCATTAACTTTAAAGATCTTTTTATTTTTATTAGTAAGCATAATCCAGCAATTATTTATAACCGATACATAGAATTGAGCAATCAACAGCTGCCGGCTACGGCTCAAGCGAATAATCCGGCTAACGGTACGCAAAAGAAAAAAAGTACCTGCACCTGTGAAAATTGCGGCAATGTATTAGCTGTAAAAAAAGGCAAAAACGCCACCTACTTTCTTGGCTGTGCCAATTATGAAAAAGAAAGTAAACGAGCTTATACGCTACCAAAATGTAAAAATTGCGGTACTGCCCTTCGACTAACTAAGTTTCGCTATAACCAGCAATATGCCTTTATTTGTCCAAATAATAAAGAATCGGCTCAATGCAAAGCTAATATTATTTATATTACAAATACTTAAAACAAGATAAAGAGAATGGACAACTAGCCATGTGGAGTTATGGCCAGTTGTCCCAACTTCATCGTTACTTAAGTTTTTAATCAATACTCATTTAATAATTCCGGCATCCATTTTCATTTTCAATACGCGATAAACAGATTGGTTTAGCGCTTCTTCCGAGTACTGACCTTCTTCTATGCCTTGAATCACATACGGAATCTGTTCTTGAAAAGAAGAGGATAAAATCAAATCATTGCCTGCTTGTAAGGCAGCCAAGCCCGCTTCCTCTTGAGAAATGAATTGGGCTAACCCGGCCATATCCATATCATCCGTCATAATGACTCCTTGAAAACCTAATTCATTTCGTAAAACATCATGTACAGGTTTGGAAATAGAGGCAGGCATCGTATTATCAATACTTGTTACAATATTGTGCGACACCAGTACACTATCAGCCCCTGCCTCAATTCCGGCTTTAAAAGGTAAAAAGTCATTGGCTTGTAATTCCTCCAAGCTCCTATTGTCATACACAATTTCAACATGGGAATCCCGATTATTACCATAGCCCGGAAAATGCTTCAACGTCGCGATCAGCTGCTGCTTTTTCAATTCTTCAACACTGGTCTTAATATACGCACTCGTTTTTTGCGCATCTAGACCCAATGTTCGATCATAAATAAATGCCGCCGGATCTGTGGCAACATCGGCAACTGGAAATAAGCCGCTTTGAATGCCGTACGAATGTAAGATAGCAGCTTTTTGCTGGATATCTGTACGAATGCTGGTTAATCCATCCTCCTGATAAAGCTCCTGCGGTGATTTGAACGGCTCTGCTACTAAGCCCGTTCCCCTGCTCAAACGTGATACCGTGCCGCCTTCCTCGTCCGCAGCGATCAATAAGGGAATCTTGCTTGCTGCTTGATACGAAGCAATTTTTTCTTTTAAGGAGGTCGCAGTTTCGTCTTCTACATCGCGGCCAAACAACAAATAACCACCTAAATGATTCGCTTGAATAGCCTCAATTTGTCCTTCTTCCGGTACACGAGCCAAGAACAGTTGTCCGACCTTTTCTTCTAAACTCATAGAAGCAATTTTATGGTTGATCAGCTCTTTTTGAGACATAACGGGCGCTTGCTCAGTAGCTGGTGTAGTGGTTGGTTCCTTCGCTTCACTAGTCTGCGCTTGTTGAGAATTCGTTTGTTTTTTACTCTGGTGGACGATCATTATCACTCCTAAGCTAATGACAAGAATTAAAAATAAAAGTAGACTTGCATGGATCATTGTTTTTCTATGTTTAATAACGCATCCTCCTAATTGACAATTCTTCTTCATTATTTTACCAGTTTCTACCAACGAAATACCAGCCCCAGACCTTTCACGGCGGGAAGTTGTCTTATTATTGCGCTTTTCTACTTTTTTGGTTTCTTATTTTTGACAAAGAAATCCTATCATGAGATGCTCTACTCGTACAAATCAAAAAATGAAAGAAGGCTGAGCTTTATGGCTACAATGGTTTTTGTGAACTTTCCAGTGAGTGATGTCAAGCGTTCTACAGAATTTTATGAACAGTTAGGCTTTAAAAAAAATGAAGAATTTTCAACGGACGAAGCAAGCTCCATGGTTTGGGACGATCATTTTTGGATTATGTTGTTAGATCATGCGTTTTATAGTAAATTTATCAAAGATAAAAAGATTGCTGATGCACATACGACTAGTAGCGTACTTGTTTCCTTTAGCATGGAAAGTGCAGAGGCTGTCAAAGAATTTGGAGAAACCGCAAAGGCCAACGGCGGCGATTTTTACCATATCGATATGGGCATGCCGGAAGAGCAAATGTTTGGACTTGAGGTGCAGGACCCTGATGGAAACACCTTAGAACCAACTTGGATGCAGATGTAATCACCAGTAGAAAACAGGTCTAAATTGAAGTTCCTCCCCCAAATTAGACCTGTTTTTTTTGCTTATATTCGTTTATGACTATGTGCTGCATGCTCCGGTAAAAATAGCTTAGGGTTGATTTTAAGTAGTACGATTAGAGCAATTGCCGTCACAATAGCCGTTGCTAACCCACTTAAGCCGTTCATCACAAAGGAAAACAACCATGGATTCATCCCCCACAAAGCAAAGCTGCCCCAGAAGATAACACCGGCAATAAAATGCCAAAAATAACGCATAAGCGTACCGAAGAAAGTAGCATAACAAATAAGTAAACTACTTTTTCTAAAAGCACTCTCTTTCACTGCTTCCTGCAGTTTATCGCTAAACATCCCCGCAAACCCAGCAAAAGCAAATGCCAAAATATATTCAATAATAACTTGTACCGGTGTTAAATAATAGACTTGCGCCAAAGGAAAATGTAGCAGTCCCCAAATAAACGCCGCGAAAAAACCCGCTTTTGTTCCTCTTCTTAAAGCAAAAAGTGTGATGGGAATCATTCCTAGAGATACAGAAAAACTACTGCCGATACTGGTTGGAATAAAGGTAAGCACCATCGCCAGCGCAGCGAACATGGTTCCTTCAATCCAGACCTGCAGCGCCAATTTTCTTTGCATAAAAAATTCCTCCTTTAGAACAGCCAAGTCACAAAGGAGGAGTAAAAGATCTATTTTACTCCATCACAATTCCTACACTCGTATTAACGAACAGGTTCGAAGGGTTTAGAGCGGATACTCATTCTCAGCCAAAGCTCCCCTTTGTGATGGGTTCTATTTAATTATTTTTATGTTATTCATTGATAATAACGGTTCAAGATTACCATGAGTTGAAGGAAAAGTAAAGAGTCAGCCTTGGGATTCGGGGAAATTACGAACCAAAATTTTTCTGCAGGAATAGGTTGTAAAACGGCTAGATTCCTACTATAGTAAAAGAGAACCTAGAATTGGAGGTCTAGCTATGAAAATACTTTATATTTCTATTTCCGGTAATACTCGTTCGTTTGTGCAGCGCTTGGCTGCTTATATTCAAAATCAGTATGAGGTCACTGTTGAGCTGAAAGAAATTCATGAAAATTCTGTCTTTGAAGATGAGCATGACTCGTTTTTCACCTTTGTTCCAACCTATTTGGACGGCGGGAATGGTGTGGATAATGGTGATACCGAAATTTTAACAGAAACCATGCGGGAATACTTAGAATTTCATGATAATTATCGTTATTGTTTAGGCGTTATCGGCAGCGGTAATAAAAACTTTAATCATCAATATTGTTTGACCGCCAAGCAATATGCGGAAAAATTTCAGTTTCCTTTCTTGGCTGATTATGAATTACGCGGCACGCAGGAAGACCTGGAACGAATTTCTGCTGTTTTGATACAAGCCGTTAAATAGCTGAGAACAGATAATTATTTTGTCTTTGCTTTCAGTTTGTTTTCTAAATCCTTCATATAAGTTGTCTGCATTTTTTTCAGATTAAGCATGAAAAAAGAAAGTAGATAAATCAGTGGATTTTTGAAATCTAGAGATTCAGTGAAAATCATCGTTGTTTGCTGTTCGGCTAAAGAAACGAATCGTCCTTCCCATTTGCCCGTAAAAAGCTTGTTGGACAGCTCAAAGGCGTAGAATTTGGTCTCTTCCTTGGCTATAATATGAAATTCAGTTGCACCGCCACCTCGATAATACTCGGTGAACTCCTGCGGACTTGAGGATTCTATCCTCTCAAGATCGCTGCGCCAAGCATATTCTTGATTGTCGGTCACAACGCGCCAGATGGTCTTACTACTTTCGTTAAATGTCCATTCAATAGTTGAGGTTCTATTCATTTTCTACTCCTTGGTTTTCCTTAATCTTCTCATATTCTACTAAGGTATGCAATGACAGACAAAAAGAGTGTGACGAAAAAATATTCTCAGTTTTTCGTCACACTCTTTTTAGTATTCTCCTTTAATCACAAAAAATGATCCGCGAATCGTGCCGGCTAATTTAGATTTCTGGCGAGCAAATTTGAATTTCCCTTCAAATTCCTGCGGGATCTCCATCCCATCCGACAGCTTGAAACCAACCGCCCGTTTACCGCCTTCTGCTAAAGTATACATAACATTCACAGACAAGCCATTTTCATAAAAAACATAGGCCATTCTGATGCCGTCCACTTCAAAGCTGGAAACCTCCAACGCTTTATACGGAAAGGACAAATCACGTTCAGCTAAAATTTTTTCAATCCACGCTAAGATTTCGGGTGCTTCGCTTGCCGGTACCGTCACAAATTCATGCTTGTATTTATTCCAAAAATATCTTGCTTCATTGGCTCGTAACCCTGCCATTTGCTCAGCAAAAGGCGACTCTTCAAAGCCCGTTGTTGCTACCTGTTTGAAATCCACTTTATAAGCCATTTTTGCTCCTCATTTCTAATTTTATAGGCTTATTATAGGTAAGTAGATAGACAATAACAAACAATTGAGCTTTCCTCTGCTCTTTTACAGTTATTCAGATAATATTCTTTAGAATAAAAGTAACAACTCTTTTAGAATTTTGTCACTTTCTTCATTCTTAACTTCCCTAAATTTAGCCATTTTAATCTTCTATTTTCAAAAGCGGACTAAGACGATAATCGTAATGAGTCAGATAAAATAGGTAAATTAAAACAGCTGTTGGATATTCAGATACCTTATCCGATAATACTTTAAACTTTGTTTTATTTTTTAAAAAGGTTATCTCAATTAGCTTTTTGCCTGTAGCACGATCTTGAAAATAACATCGCTTTTCCTGCTCTATAAAATTAAGTCCTTCTTTTTCTCCTGCCTCTATTCCATCCTCATTTTTAATCAAGTCAACAAACATAGGTATCTCATTCTCATATACTTCATGAAAATAGTATCCACTCTCGCTTACTCCTCCATATTTACTTAGATAATAATTACTTCTCAACGGATAAGTCTGACTTTGTGACTCCTCCTTTAACCACAGAATATAATGATCCTCTTCTTTATCTCCCATAGAATACAACGCATCATCTGAAATATATCCAATATATTCGCGGTCATATACCACTAAATATTTTGTATAAGAAGTTCCCGCTAATCCTCCTATGGTTTGTTCGTCTATTGCCATCTGATCCTCTTTTTTCAGGACTATGGCATTATAATCCTCTTCACTATGGAAGTTTAAGTTTTCAGTCGGCGTTAATAGCTTCTTAACCAACGCTCTACTAATTCCTACTAAACAGAACAAAAGAAACAACACTAGTAGAATCTTTTTCAGTTTCTTCATTTTTTGCTCCTCCTTTAAAAAGGTTAAGTTAGTTCAGTGGAACTAAGTTATTTCGCGCTATTAAATAATACGTTTGTGGTAAATGTGGATGCGCCATTCCTCCTAGTTTGATAACCTTCACTGGTCCACTGCTAATGACAAAAGTAGCCTTTGCAAAGTCATATTTGGGTGCGACATTATGACTTATTATACTTTTATTCGCTTTCTCTTTTCGAGAAACTATTCTTCACTAGCCAAACAACCAAACAAATTGTTGCTTGTACAATAGAAAAAAATATACTAGCGATTATTGGCGTCAAACGAGATAAATCCATTCTGATAAAACCTGATGGTGAAGGAAACGGTAACACCTGTAATGGAAATAAAATCAGATAAAAAACAGTATTATATAAAACAAATAATATAGACCAATATAAATAATTTTTGGTATATTTCCATGCAACATACGAAGTTACTACAACAACATTAACAATCCAAAAAAAGAGAAAGTTGTTATATGTTCCATTTACATCCACAAACCAATCAACAACACCCAAAATAGTAATATATATCTGTACACCTAAAACAATTAAGAGTTTTTTCCTTACAACATTGTCCATTTCCTCACCTTTTCTTAATAGTCCTGTATAAGCTGATTATTATCCAATATCAAAAAATTCCAGAAATATTCTTCTTTTTATTTTATTATTACAAACTCTCATTAATCCTCTAACATATTGATTCACTTCCCACCTTATTATTTTAGAGGAACAAAATTATTCTGCGTTATTAAATAATAGGTTTGCGGTAAATGCGGATAAGTCATATCGCCTAAATTAAGGTCATTTCTATATATAAATATTAAGCATTTCTATATTCGGTCATAATGAATCATAAAAAATAGATAAATTAAATCCATGGTCGGGTAATCAGATACCTTGTCTGACAATATTTTAAAATGATCTATTTTTATATCCTTCTTATTTTTTGAGATTATTTCAATTATGTTCTCACCTGTATTGTGATCTTGAAAATAGTATTGGTCTTCTATTTTTATAAGATTAAGCCCATCTGTTACAGGCAACCCCGTTTCTCCATTATTTTTTACTAAATTTACTTGTAAAAGTTCTTCTTCGTAGTATTCCACATAAATATAAAAATCGCTTTCGTTCCACTTATTATACTTATCTAGGTAGTAATAATTGTTTCCTTCTGGGAAAGTGATACTTGGCGAATTCGCTTGCAATCGTATAATCTTATGATCTTTGTACTTGTCACCCATCGAATATAGTCGTCTATCTGGCTCTATAAGACCGATATATTCATGTTTATAAATTAAGAGATATTCTGAGCGAGAGCCGAACAAGGCACTGATTTCTTTTTCTTTTATGGTAAATACAGTATTTTTTTCTAACTTGATTTGATTATAATCTGCTTCCGTATGAAAATTAGGGTTTTTATTGGGTGTTATGATTTGCCATACCACAATCGCCAGCACAGCTAGGCTCAAAACAAGATAGAAAATTCGTTTCTTTTCTTTCCGAAGCTTTTTCATTTTATTCCTCCAACTTTAAACTTTACATTTAGCGTTTTGATTGCCTTATTCACTATCATTTCTTTATTTCCAGCTTTTTCTTAACCGATAAAAGAACGTATCTCAGCTAATATCGAACTATCAATTAACTGAGATCACAAGTTTTTCACTACATTCTCTAAATTGTCTATTTTAACGGTACTAAATTATTTTTTGCGATTAAATAATAGGTTTGAGGTAAATGCGGATGCGCCATTCCTCCTAATTTAATGACTGGAACTGGACCACTCGTTATCGCAAATGATGCCTTAGCCACTTCATATTTTGGTGCTACATCTGTTCCAATTTTTGGTGGAAATAAACTAAGAGTTTCTTTTGCAGCTAAATACGCTAAGTCCTGCATTAAGAAAGCTGGCGTTTGATATAAGCCTCCCCAATAACCTAAACCTTCTGAAAAAGTCCCAACTTGAGCAAATTTTTGTAATTTATCCGGTAACTCACGGTAAGCCTTCTCTGCTGCTTTTAATGCATTTTCTTCAGAAAACAAATGTAAATTACCACATCGTGCTGCTGTATTATTATTCTTTAAGTCAAATTTATACAAATCTGCGCGATCATTTGCAATTTTTTCGAACTCTTTCAAGGTTCGATTAGTACCACCATCTGGATTATAGTCATGCCCGGTTAGCCATTCAAAAGTGCCTTCTTTATCCCCAAATAGATTGCTATCCTCATAGTAATCGTTGACACTAACTTTTTTGTATTTTCCATAATTGGTAAATTCCCATGCTGTCAATGGTAAGTATGGCACCAAATCATCTGTGTTAATCACATTAAAAATTGTTTTATAAGTCTTTTTATTAATCGTATTGTTAGGTGCCGCAAAGGTATATACATAGGTTTTATAATTCGCATCAGCCTCATATTTTGCTCCTAAAAGATTCGCAATAGCCGCACCGCGGGAATGTCCCACAACGTAAATGATTTTTTCTGCGGATGAATCTACCTTATCTTGAATATAATCCTGAATGTGAGCATCCAAACGGTTCGTGGTCACGTCAAAGCCTTTATGATGTTGTTTATTTGTCCAATCTGGATTCTCTCTATCCCAGTAATCGTCTATGTCTGCTCCTACATCAAAGTTACTAGACCATTCCTGAACGGTTCCATTTGTACCTCGAACTGAAACAACAATCAATTCTTTCGTTTTGCCGGCATAAGTCATTTTCCGGTGACCTAGACCAACTTCAGAAATATCGTCATCTTTATACCCACCATTCTTATCAAGTTTGTAACGTTTAACATCACTCATTCCATATTGTTCCAACATGCTTGTAATGTCTCCATTGAAAGCCGTCCCTTGGTTAATCGCAAGAGTTCGATCTTCATAGACAACACTCGATAATAAAGAACCCAACACACTTAAATCCTTGTGGTAAGCGGTATTACTACTTGTAAAGAACTTCCGATAATCTAACTTAAACTCCACTTGAATTTCATCATTAATCCCATAATCTTCTTTCCCTTTTTCATCAACCATTTTCCCAGCAAACTGATTACCATTAATTTTTTCTGCATCTTCCTTATCACCAATACCATCATAATCGGTGTCCGGTAAAACCGGATTGGAGGTATATTCATACACTTCAATCGTATCCTGACCCTTATATAAATCTGAGGAAACACCATTAACTTTGCACATTTGTTCAATAAACGGCGTTAAGCTGATCGTTTTCTTTTTACCTAATTCTGTGTAATCAGATAAACCATCCTGATCTTTGTCTCGTCCACTACCTGCATCTACTTCTCCATCTAAACGAACGGCTTGAAAATCGTTTAATAAAACCCATGTTCCTTCATTTACATTTTCTCCAATATTGTCAGCAATCTTTAAAAGCTCCTGACTAAAATTCCCATAAATGTTTGCATAGATGCCACCGGTTTGTTCATATAATTCTCGATAGGTGGATTGTAAAGATGACGACGTGATAACAGACGTTGTGATATCATCACGTTCTAGTAATGCTGTCATTTCTGTTAATGTTGGGTCATTTTTCCCATAATCTCCACTTTCATCTGTTAATAAAATAATAAATTTTGCAGCATTGGATCGATACTTCAATTGTTGAGCAATTCCTAAGGCTCTAGTAACGTACTCTGTTCCACCAGATACATTCAATGTACCCATTTTTTGCTTAAATTTTTCGACATCAGAAAAGAATTGATGTTGATTATCCGGAAGTAATTGAACCTTGTCATCCGTATACTCCACCAAAGCAAAATTAGCATCTACTTGATAAGTATTAGTTAGCTCGTCTACAAATTGATTGACATTGTTTACTACATTTCTGATTTCGTCACTCATTGAACCAGAAGTATCAACAACAAAGGCGATATCGGCTTTTCCCATCGTCATATTATTGAGAGTTCTAGCAACTCCTGCAGCATCCAAACGACGGGCTTTAGTAACGGGTACTTCGATTTCTTCTGCTGGTGCATACTTCGCTTCATCATCCGTTGTCGGTTCCTTTGGTTCTTCCACCTGCAAAGCTGGTTTAGCCGTTCTTAATTTACTATTATTCGTAGCTAAAGCCGTATTTACACCTAGACTCTTCAAAAAGAGCTCATTATTTATAACAAGATACACACCCTGCGAAGTAATATCAGCTGAAATTTTCTCTTCTGATAAGGTGGTTGCCAGTGGCGTTAAGGAATTATTTTCATACTTACAAACAATCAGATTTTTTAAATAGTCTGCTCCTTGTGCAAGGACTGCTTCCGTCAACTCAAAATGTAGGGTCATTTCAGCAGTTTCAAAGCTGGTTGTAAGCTCTATCGGTGCACCTAAAAGAGCGCGTTGTTCATTAAAATTGTCAACAGTCGAAACCTCGACCTCTGCCTGTTTATCCAAAACTTTTGCTACAGTTGCAGTTAATTTAGGTACAAAAACAGAATCTTCTTCATAGAATTGTTCATTGATTCGTTCAGTGCTTAACTCTTGTGGAACAAGGCGTTCACTATCAAGAGTCACTCCATCACTTTTGGGATTTAACGGATCAAGTCCAAGCTTTATTTCATCGCCATCCGATAAGCCATCTTCATCCGTATCTTTTTTGGTTGGATCTGTTTTTAACTCTTTTTCTTGTTTATCTGTTAATCCATCATTATCACTATCTGCTTTAGAAGGATCTGTTCCATTGTTAATTTCTTCGCTATTTGAGAGACCATCACCATCGTTATCGCGATCGCCATCCTTGATTCCATCCTCCTCACTGCTTGCTTTCGTAGGATCGGTCAATGTTTGATTCCATTCCAGTCCATCATTCAAGCCATCTTCATCACTATCAGGATTCATCGGATCGGTACCAATAGCTTCTTCTAGCTCATTCGTCAAACCATCATTATCGTAATCATCATTGCTTCCCGAAAAATTACTAATTCTTCGATAGTCTTTAAGTTTAAGGGCTTTTAGTTCGGCATTTACTTTTGCTTCATCCGAAAATGTACAGTTCTTTTCACCACTGAAAATAATCGTTTCCATTGAAGGAATTGTCGTACTTGGACTACCTGTCTTCATTTCTTCAATCGTTGCAGAGTTCTTCCACAGATGAACTTCCTGTTGACGAAGAATGAATTGATTTGTATCATTTCTTAAATTTAAAACCCGATGACGCGCCTCTTTTTTACCTGTTGAAACGTTTTGAACATCAAAAACGCCTCCTGCCTCTATTTCAATAGCGCTGTTTGATACGCTATAGGCTTTAGCAAACTGGCATATGCTTCCTCCGGTAAAGTCAACTACACTTACATCACTAGACTTATCTGTTTGACCACTCACGAAAAGACTTCCCCCAGTTTCAACTGTTAATCGACACTCGGAGACCTTAGTTGGACTAAGCGGGCCTCGTCCAAACTGTAAAACTTTGCCTTTTCCTGAAGAATTTAAGCTTAAGATAGCTCCCTTTTTTATATTTAATGTGCTACCTTTTTGATCAAAACGCCAACCATTCCCTTTATTCTCAATTGTTACTTTACTTTTTTCATCAATCACTGCTGCTTTGTAATGTCCATAAAATGCTGGATAGCGACTCCCGTGCTTCTTATTGTTTAGTGAAATCTGACAGTTTTTTCCAATAGATAGAGCTTCATTTTTCCCAGTACCATCTTTAGGTCCTGCCACAACAAACCAAACAGTTGAATTGTCATAGTGTTCTGTTGTACCTTGCCAATTAGTGCCGTCTTCCACTATTAGCGAACCCACATACATATTTTCGGCTGAGGTACTTAGCTCTAAATTGCCATAGACACTGACTTGTGCTCCGTAAGCCATAGCTAAACGAGTAACACCCTTAGCGTTGTCTTCGTTGTCGTCATTTTTGGTATCCACATTGCCAAAACGGAAATACCAGTTTTTGGTCATATTTTCCTCATATTTTGACGTTTCCAGCCCCCAAGTTGAGTGACTATCACTAGCTCCAACGAAGGCATAAGAGGAATAGTTGCCAATAGCCGCTCTACTTCCATTTAAATTTTGTGCAATTGAAAGATCATGCATATGAAAAATAGAACGCGCCAATTTTTTGCCGGCCTGTTCCTCTACAAAACCAGTTGGTTTTTCACTTGTACGTAAGCCGTGATACTTTTTTAAGGTTAGCGTATGCCCTTGTCCGTCAATCTCAATAGAATTTTTTCTTTTATAATTCGTGGGACCAAATGCACCATTTTTAGACTTGTCCTCAACATCATTTGTGAGTTTAATTTTTGTCACTTCTTCATTTTGATAAGCTTCAATAAAGGTCTGCCAATCAGCGGCTTCTATAACTTTCTTTTCAGCTTGAAATCCTCCATGTTGAACATAGTATTCCTCTGTACTTTGAGCCTTCACTTGCAGCGGATGTCCCAACATGAACAGACCACCTACCAACAACGTTAACCACATACCTTTTTTCATTTTTTTCCTCCTTATTATTAATGCTTAAATCATAGTATTTGATGAAATTGCGTAGAAGCCGACTGCTTCCACCATTTAATCAGCAGAACTTTGAACTGACTCATGACAACCTTTAACGAATTGTCAGTGTTAATGAGCGCGCTTTCACCAAAATATTTCTTCATGAATGTGTTTATTTCTCTAGATATCTGCTCCTACACTTTTCAACCCTACATTTTCATTCTAATGTATTTCTCATATCCACACAATGTTAGTAACGTATATACTTCTTTTAGACCGTCAAAAAAGACCAAATATCTACTTATTCGATTTTTTTAATAAAAAATCTTAAGCATTTTTTAATCTTTTTGTTGCGATTAGAAATAAAACAAAAAAAGCACACGAACCAGTAAGATTAAGCGAATTAATCTAAACAGGCGTGTACTTTCTATATAAAAATTCTACTATCAATCAAACCACATTTTCCTGAGACAATGGAAATAAGCGGATGAAAAACTAAGATTTATGTGTCGCATTACTTCAACCGTTCAGGCATCATTCCTTGTAAAAAGCCCCAAACGCCATTACTAATCAACAATTCTTCCCGATCGTAATGTGATAATTCCGTTCTAATTAACTGTTCCTTGTGATCCAATACTTTTTGCACCCAATGCGGTTCAATCAAGACTGCTCTTCCGACAGCTGCCAAATCCGCATGCGCTAAGATATTTTGTGCATCTGTACCGGTACGGACATCGCCCACACCAATTAACGGTATACGATCTTGAAGCGTTTCTTTTACATATGCCAACATGGATTTTTCACTATAGTCGGCACTGACGGATACTTTATTGTAATCATTAATCGACATATGCAAATAATCCAGTGGCTTATTAGCCAGCTGATCCACTAAATACAGGGTATCCTCAAAGCGAATTCCCGGTGTTTCATATTCTTCTGGTGAAAAACGATAACCAACGATAAAATCCTTCACGCCGGAACGATCAACAACCTCTGTCACTCCATCTACCAATTCATTGATGAAGCTAAACCGTTTTTCCAATGAACCACCCCAACGATCTGTTCTACGATTGGAATGAGGAGAAAAGAATTGCTGAATTAAATACGTATTCGCGCCATGCAGCTCTACACCGTCAAAACCGGCTTTAATTGCTCTCTCTGTAGCCTGCTTATAGCTCTCTAAAAGCTCCAAAATTTCCGCCTCAGTTAATTCTCTTGGCGTTTGAGCATTCTCTCTTTCAGCAGCGACAGCGCTTGGTGCAACTGGCTGCCGACCATTTAACACACTGCTGTCAGTCATTCGTCCTGCATGAAAAATTTGTAGAATAGCTTTCGTATGATTTTGTTTGATAGCTGCCGCTAGTTTTGCCAACCCAGGTATAAAACGATCATCATAAACACCAAGCTCGCCTTCCCAGCCCTTGCCGCCTTCATGAACATTGGCTGCCGCAGTAATGAACGCGCCAGCTTCACCGGAGCGCAAACGATAATAAGCTAGCTCGTCACCTGTTACTACACCATCAAAATAAGACATTTTTGTCGTCATAGGGGCAATAACTAAGCGGTTTTTCAAACGTAATCCTCTTTTAAATGTAAATTCACTCTGTAACTCCTGCATGATTCATCCTCCTCTTCTTAACTATATGCATGCGCATGCATATATAATAACACAGTCTAAAAGAAAAATCCAAGCAGACTGATTTTAGGCTTCATTAAAATACGTTTCTAAGGCTTTTTCTATTAGTGTATTTATTTTTTCTACTTCAGCAATGCCTGCTTCAGTCAGCTTCACATAAATGCCTCTTTTATCCTCTGAACAGTTGACCTTGATTAAATATTGCGGGTCTTTGCTTTCCAGACGATTTATCAGGCGTGAAAGTGCACTTTGACTCAGATACAGATACTTGCCCAGATCATTCATGCGCATCTTGCCGTCATGCTGATTCAATTGATATAAGGCATAATATTCACTCAAGAGAATATCCGATTCTTTGCGCATTAATTCCTCTAATTTTTTTTCAACATACATTTGCTTCTGCGAAAAAGCTAGCCATTGATCAATTTGTTTTGTGTTCATGCTCTCATCCCTAACCTTACTCATCTATTCCTTTTCATTTTGCTTGTTTTTAAGACAAATGTCAAAGTATTTAGCAGAGGAAGCTTCTTTTGTTAAAAAAGCAATTCCGCCCAAACAGCTCTTTAAAGCGAGTTGCTTGAACGAAATTGCTTTTAGCTTTTATTCAGCTAATTCTTCAAATTGTGAATTGTACAATGACGCATAGAAGCCACCTTGTGCTAATAACTCTTCATGCGTTCCTTGTTCTTTAATGTCACCATTTTGCATATAAAGAATCTTATCTGCATCTTTAATTGTAGATAAACGGTGCGCAATTACAAAGGAAGTACGTCCTTTCATTAAGTTATTCATCGCTTCTTGAATCAAGCCTTCGGTTCTTGTATCAACGGAAGAAGTGGCTTCATCCAGAATTAGAATAGGCTTATCTGCCAAAATTGCTCGGGCAATCGTCAGTAATTGTTTTTGTCCTTGAGAAATATTGGAAGATTCTTCATTTAAAACCATGTTGTAGCCGCCAGGCAGGGTTTGGATAAAATGATGCACGTGGGCAGCTTTCGCAGCAGCATATACTTCTTCATCGGTTGCCTCCAAACGACCATAGCGCAGATTTTCCATGATGGTGCCTTTAAATAACCAAGTGTCTTGTAAGACCATCCCAATATTTTTACGTAAATCCGCCCGATTAAAGTCTTTGATGTTATGACCGTCGATTTTAATGGCGCCTGAATTCACATCGTAAAAGCGCATTAAAAGTTTTACCATTGTAGTCTTACCAGCGCCTGTTGGTCCAACAATCGCTACTGTTTGTCCTGGATCAACATGTGAACTAAAGTCATTGATAACGATTTTATCTGGCGTATAACCAAAGTGTACATGTTCAAAATCAACCATGCCTTTGGCTTTGTCGATTTCTACTGGATTTGGTACGGTTTGATCCTCTTCTTCTTCGCCAAGGAATTCAAATACTCGTTCAGCTGCTGCCGCCATTGACTGTAGCATGTTGGATACTTGCGCTAATTGAGCAATCGGTTGTGTTAGATTACGCACATATTGGATAAATGCTTGAATATCCCCTACAGTAATTGAACCATTATACGCCATAATTCCGCCGAAGATCGCTACAGCCACATAGCCCAAGTTACCGACAAAGTTCATAATCGGCTGCATTAAACCAGAAAGGAATTGAGATTTCCATGCGGATTTAAACAAGACATCATTTTGTTCTTTGAATTCTTTTAGTGAATTTTCTTCGTCATTAAACAAGCGAACGATGTTGTACCCGCCGATGGTTTCTTCCACCTTACCATTGATAACCCCTAGATACTCTTGTTGGGTTTTAAAGTATTTTTGCGAATTTTTAACGACGATCATAATAAGAATAAAGGAAATTGGTACGATCAAAATCGCGATTCCGGTCATTTTTACTGAAATCGAAAGCATCATGACGATAACTCCGATAATCGTAAAGGTTGAGGTAATCAGCTGCGTAATGGACTGGTTCAAGGATTGACCTAGTGTGTCCACATCATTTGTGATCCGTGATAACACTTCACCAGTTGTACGGCTTTCAAAATAGTTCATCGGCATGCGATTGATTTTTTCTGAAATTTCTTTACGCATCCGGTAAGTAATCTTTTGCGAAATTGTTGACATGATCCAGCCTTGGACAACTCCGAAGAGTGTGGCTAACAGGTACAAGCCCAGCATAAAGAGTAGAATGCCGCCAATTTTTTCAAAATCAATACCGCCAGTTCCTTGGTATTTTTTAATTAAACCGTTAAATAATTCTGTAATTGCTTTGGATAAAATCTTTGGTCCCCAAATATTGAAGATCGTAGAGGCGATCGCAAAGATGATCACAAAGAATACAGGAATTTTATAAGCGCCAATATAAGAAACTAATTTTTTAATGGTGCCTTTAAAATCTTTTGCTTTTTCAACTGGAGCAATTTGTCCAGGGCCGCCGCCGCGACGAGGCCGATGTTGTTTTTCTTCTGCCATTTTTTGCTCCTCCTTACTCCGCTTCTTCTATGCCTAATTCAGCATTGCTTAGTTGTGACTGCGCAATTTCCTGATAGACTTGTGACGACTGCATTAATTGTTCATGGGTGCCTTGATCAACTACGCGTCCTTCATTTAATACGATAATGTTATCGGCATGCAGGATAGTAGAAATCTTTTGAGCCACGATAATTTGTGTAACTCCTTTGATATTTTCAGCTAAGGCTTGGCGCAAGGCTACGTCGGTCTTGTTGTCAAGTGCTGAAAATGAATCATCGAAAATCAGAATTTTTGGCTTTTTAGCTAAGGCGCGTGCAATGGACAGACGTTGTTTTTGTCCGCCGGAAACATTGGTTCCGCCTTGAGAAATTTCCCGAGTGTAGCCTTTTTCATTCGCATCAATAAATTCTTCTGCTTGAGCGATTTGAGCGGCTTTTTTCATTTGTTCATCGCTGATTTGCGCATCACCAAATTTAATGTTTGAAGCGATATCGCCGGAGAACAAGACGCCTTTTTGCGGAACAAAGCCGATAATTTCATGTAATTTGTGTAAGGATATTTCACGAATATCCACACCATCAATGGTAATCCGTCCGCCAGTCACATCAAATAAGCGCGGGATTAAATTAACGATGGTTGATTTTCCTGAACCAGTAGAACCAATTAAGGCTGTCGTTTGACCAGGTCTGGCTGTAAAGTTAATATGATGCAACACATCTTCATCCGCATCTCCATAACGGAATTGAACAGCTTCAAATTTCACTTCACCTTTAAAGTCCACGTCATCTTTTGGTTGGGCAGGATCTTTGATTACAGGATCTGTATCAAGTACTTCTTCCACCCGACCAGCAGCAACATTGGCACGCGGTAAGATAATTGAAACCATAGAGAGCATCATAAACGCCATTACGATCTGCATGGTATACGTGATAAAGGCCATCATATCGCCGACCTGTAATTGACCATTATTCATATTGTGACCGCCGACCCATACGATTAAAACAGAAATCCCGTTCATCATCAGCATCATCACCGGCATCATAATAGACATCGCACGGTTAACGAATAATTGAGTTTTCATCAAATTTGTATTCGCTACATCAAAACGTTTTTCTTCGTAGCGTTCACGAGAGAATGCACGAATCACAGGCAGTCCAGTGATAATTTCACGAGAAACCAAGTTTACCCGGTCAACAAGTGTTTGCAATGCTTTGAACTTCGGCATCGTAAAGACTAGCAAGGTTAACACGAGAATCAATACAGCAACTACGGCTAAACCAACAATCCAGCCCATGCCTGTACCGGTTTTATACACATGGTAAATCCCGCCAAGCCCAAGAATCGGCGCATATAAGACCATCCGCATAATCATAACGATCCCCATCTGCATTTGTTGGATGTCGTTTGTGTTTCTTGTGATTAAGGAAGCCGGTGAGAATTTTTCCATTTCCGTATTTGAAAATTGTAAGGTTTTCTCATACTGTCCGACACGTAAATTACGACCGACAGATGCTGCTACTATAGAAGCGATTAAGCCTACGAAAATCGCAGCTACGGCTGAAATTAACGTTAAGATAATCATTTTTGTTCCTGTTTTGATAATATAGTTGGTTTGAATTTGCTGGGTATTCATATACAACGCTTTATATTCTGCCAAGGTTAGCTGAATCCCAACGGTTCTTAATGAATCAGTGCCGAGATCGCCTAAACCGTCTTTCGTTTCTTTTCTGGCTGCTTCGACTTTTGCAGGCATTTCATCCGTTAATTTTTTAAGTGAATCACCAAGCTTTTGGGCTTCTTCACCTTTGGCTTGCGCTTGCGCTGCCAAGGTTTGCGCTTGATCCGCTTGAGCTAAAGCAGTGGCAGGGTCTGTTGCCGTAGCGGCTTTTTGGCCGGCTTCTTTGGCTTGCTCCCCTAAGCTTTTAGCTTCTTCACCAAGCTTTTGCGCTTTTTCGGCATCTGCGCCAAGTGTTTTGTAATCTTCTATGATAGCTTTTGCTTGACTGGCGCCGGACGCATCCTTGGCTTGTGAGGAAGCCAGCATCATCATCGGTAAATCAAAGATGTCTCCAAGTTTTTCTTTGGTCATGCCATCTTTTAAAGCTAATTTGTAAATGTCAACTTCCTTGCCGTCAACGGTTTCAGTAGTTGATTTGTAATTATCCTCAACAATTTTTTTCTCATCTTCAGTCATGAACATTTCAATTCCCTGAAGAGTTGTCTTTCTGATTTTTTCAGGCGTTGAGTTTTCAAGCCCTCCTTGCTGAATACCGATATCCACAATATCAGATGTTAAGTTTGGTAAGCTCAAATCACTATTCGCTTGTATGACTAAAAGCACAAGCACGGCGATGACCGCATACCAGTATTTCCCTAGATGTTTAAAAATCTTCACTATTGGTCACCTTCCTCTTTCAGAGATATTTTTTGGGCGTAGTCTACGAATTTCGCAATCAGCTCGAGAAACTGCTTCGTATCTTCTTCACCCATTAGTTTAAAAATTTGAACGATCTTATCGCGCATTTGTTTCTTCTCACGCTTGGCCGCTTCTTTGCCGCATTCGGTTAAGGTAACATTAATCCGTCTGCGGTCATTAGGATCCATGTTCCGAACAATCTGGCCTTTTTTCTCCAAGCTTCCCAATACAACCGCAATCCGGGCACTGGAAAGATTCAAAGACTCAGCTAAGTGTTTAGGGCTCGTTGGTTTCCCATGACGATAAAGAAATTTGATGACGATATTTTCGCCTTGATTGCTCTTTTCAAATTTGCTGAAAGCACTGTTGCGATTTTCGACCATCAAACGAATCAGTTCTTGTTCGGCTTCTTCTGCGAATGACATATGACTCCTCCTTCTTTTAGAATAGTTACTTTCATCATTAATAGCTAACAGTATTAGTAACTAATGCTGTTTGATGTTAACTCATATAGATATTAAAGTCAATAGGATTGAATAAAAAAGAAAAATGAATCCGTTTTTATTAAGAAACTTTAATAAACTGTTCAAAAAAAGAAGGCTTTTCAGCTAAAAAAGTCAGAGACACTAATGAAGCTGCTCTGACTTTTTTAGCTATTCACTTGTGCTTTTTACAAAGCTTTTTCGTTTTTCAAAGTAGGCTTCCGTAAAAAAAGAAGACTCCTGCACATGTGAAATAGAAGAATCATATTTTTCTTTTTCATTCAGATAACGATCGTAAAGCACTACTTTCGATACTGCTTCGCCACTTAAAACATTGTTTTCTACTTCATTAGCAGTTATCCCAACCACTTCTTCCAGCGGATAGATTGCTGATTCATCATAGGCCAATTTAAAAAGCGGATGCCCAACTCCCGCCCCAGAGCTAATTTGAACAAATAAATAGTTCCCATCAAAATTGTACCCTAAGCCAAACCCTTGTAGACCAGGTGTTTCTGCACGATGATCAACAATTGTTGTTGCCAGCAACACCTTCAATGCAAGATCCAATTGATTATATGAAGCGATCTTTTGTTCTTCTTCGTTGGTTTCTGATGTTTCTGTTTGAGTTGTCTCTAGAGTCGATGAGTCTTGTGATTGACTCGTTGTACTTGTTTTGGATGCTGCACTCGTCTGAGCAGAAGACCGGGACGAGTCTGATGTCCTTTTTGTTGTATTCGTTACTTCACTGCTCTCAGAGCTGCTTGTTGTCTTTGCTTCTTTGGGGCTTGTCGTACAAGCTGTTAACAAGAATAAACTCCCAACTATCAATAACCCTTTTTTCATTTTAACTCCCCTTCTGTTTTCTTCATCTAAATTACAATGGATACAAAAAGTATAACATAATTAAATAAAGGACAAAAGCAGAGGGCGATGAAAACTGAAAGCAGTTTTCATCGCCCTCTACTCACGCATAAAAGATCTTTTATTGGTAATTCCATAAAATCCACTTGAGATAAAAAACACGGCGCTCGTCTTTTACTCCAATTACTCGAACCTAAACGACTTGGGGCTTAACCTCATAAAATAGTCGTCATTAAATTATAAAGATTGATCAACAAAACACCGATAATTGTCAGGCTGTATAATCGAACAACCGTTTTCTCCGGTAAACGTTTGTTAAGCAGTCCGCCAAGATAACCGCCTAATAATGCAGCTGGGATAATGAACAATAAAAAAGTTGGGTTTACCAACGCAAAATCGCCCTGCAAAAAAGAAGTTGTTAGCTGGGACGCTTGAGCAAAAAGAATGGTTGCTATTGAATAGACAGTTGCTTGCTTGATGGAAAAACCAAAACACAGCGTTAATAAGGCCACATTGATAGGCCCGCCGCCGATCCCAAGCATTGCCGAAATACTGCCGAGAAATAGTCCCACAAGACCATATGCTAGCTTGCTTTTCAGCTCAAAATGCGTCTGGGCTGAATTCACATAAAACAAGGATGCTCCCAAAGTAGCAATTGTAATAAAAATTTGGACCAGCAGCACCTGACTATCTGTACTTCGACTTAACAATAGATTTAACAGGTTATTTCCGACATAACCGCCAAGCACTGCGCCGATAGATAGAAACAACGCATTTTTCACATTAATTTTAGTACCGCTTCTCCACTGCTTCACAGTGGAAGACAAGCTCATGGTAAACACAGCAATACTCGAATACAAAACGATTTGCTGCAGGCTGTGATAGCCAATAGCGTCCAATGCTGGCTTGATAATCACACCGCCACCCATGCCAGAAACTGCACCAATAGTATTAGCTAATAAAATGACAATAAAATAAAGAATATAAATATACATCCAAAGACTCCTTATATCAGATAATTGCTCGACTTATTTGCCGAATATCGGCGCCATGACTATTCAAAAACGCTTGATATCCGCAATAGGTTTCCTGTTGATCCAAGTACATGGAATGCTTCATTCGCTTGCAGCCGCCCATGCACATTGACAGAAACGAGCAATTTTGACAATGCTTTGACAGTTTTTTAGGTTCTGTTAAGAAATGTTCCATGACGTAATTTTTATAAAGTTCGCGCAATGTTTGCTGGGTGATGTTACCCATTAAATAATCATCTAATACATAAAAATCACAGGGATAGACATTGCCGTTAGCTTCAATAACATATTGAGGCTGACATTGTCCAATCAAGCCGCAGGCAGTGACTCGTTGCGCGCCAAATAACTGTATCAAGTCGTCAAAAAACTTGATGCTGCGGTACTTTCCTTTACGAAAATCTCTTTGCCAAAGGTTCCACAAAATATGATAGAAATGGTAAAAACGTTTTGGCGTTAACGCAAAAACAGAGTCGCTATCATCTAAATTACCCAAGCACGGTATAAATTGGATATACTGAATGTTTTCCCGTTGTATAAACTGATAAACCTTTTGCGGGTAACGAGCCAATTCATTGGTCAGCACACATAAGACATTAAACGGAACTTCATAAGTTTCCAGTAATTGCTTCGTTTTTAGTACTCGCTGATAGGTTCCTTTACTTTTTGGGTCCACACGATTGCGATCATGGATAGAACGATCACCGTCAATCGATAAGCCCACCAAAAAGTCATGTTCCTTTAAAAACCGGGTCCATTGTTCGTTGATCAATAGCCCATTGGTTTGAATCGCATAATGAATCGACACACACTCTGTATTTTTTTCGGCTAAATATGAAACGAAAGCACGAAAAAAAGCTAATCCGGCCAATGTCGGTTCTCCACCTTGAAAAGTGATATCCAGCTGATCTTCATCTGTTAAATCTACTAAAAGTTGGTCAATCATTTTTTCCATTACTTGCGGCTTCATTTTACCGTAGGACTTAATTTGCCGCTGATCCGTTACATCCGCATAAAAACAATATTTACAGCGGATATTGCACAAAGAAGAGGCGGGTTTAATCATGACTGCTAGTTTACGCATTCGTCTCGTCCTCTTCCCCAGCAAAATCCTTTACACAACGAAAGCCCAAATTGCTGGCGGTATTTTCTCGATAAGTGCCGTTTCTGGAGAAAACGCGGTATCTTTTACAATAGCTTTGATGACACAAAAACGAACCACCGCGAATCGCAAATTCATCCGCTACCGGCCCTACAGCTGTTTTTCCTGCAGCTAAATCCGCTAAAGAAATCTTACTCGGGTTAGCACACCATTCCCAAACGTTGCCAATCATTTGTTGAACGCCATACTGATTTTTATGGAAAGAGGCAGCTGGCGCTGTTCCTAAAAAGCCATCCGCCTGAGAATTCTCGTAAGGAAAATTACCTTGCCAGATATTGCAGTGGTACTGTTGATCTTTCAGTAAATCATTTCCCCAAGGATATAGGGTATCCTGTCCGTTTCGAGCAACGTATTCCCATTCTGCTTCTGTCGGTAGACGCTTTTTCGCCCATTTGCAATAGGCCTTGGCATCATCATAAGAAACGTGAACGACAGGATGATCCAATCGCTTCTCAAGCGTACTGTCTGGGCCTTCTGGATGCTTCCAACAGGCACCGGGAACCGTTAACCACCAAAACATACGATTGGCCGGCAGGTAATTTGCACGTTCAGCTTCCGGAATCAGCAGATAAAAAACACTCGAATCTCCATAGCGCTCAGCAGTCGTTACATAACCCGTCGCCTGAATAAATGCTTGAAACTGCTGGTTAGTAACAGATGTTTCATCCATATAAAAAGAGGTCACGGAGATTGACTGTACAGGACGTTCCGCATCTTCAAAAAAACCGTTTTCGGTACTGGTATTTCCCATAATAAAGGTTCCTTCTGGTATTAACTGCATCGTTTTGCCCTCCATGTATTTGTTAATAAAGTCAGCAGCTTGAGCATAAATCTGTTCAAGCTGCTGCACCCTATACTGATTTTTGGTAACCTAAGCGGATAAATTCTTCCGCTGGGGCGCCAACTTCCTGCATTTTTTTGAAAAGCTTTTGGTCTAATTGCTTGTGCAGTTCCGAGTCTTCAATCGGTGAATTTTGTTCAGGATCCGTTTTAAGATCAAAAAGCAGCGTACCGATTTCATAAGAATTAGCAAAAGAAAACAGTAACGGCACTTTCAAACAAGGCACGCCGTTGGTGAAGCGATCGCCTTCGGATAACGACATTTGCGCCAGCGACTCTTTTGGATAGAAGCCTCTGATCATCGTAGGCATCAAGGTATAATTTACCAGCGGTGTATTTTCCTTCGTTGCCGCTGCTTTCATGTACGTATAACGTCCATCAAAAAGATTCACATGACCGCCATTGGTTCCAAATAAAATACTCTCGTGATTCACTTGCTGCTGGTCAATTAAGTGGAATAAGGAACGACCATCCATGTTTTCAAAGGGCTCAATAGCGAAATACTCAGCTAAGGTTGGCGGCAGATCAATTGTTTGGGCTAAACCATCAATTCTTTGACCATTTAACTTGTGCTGTGGCACATGCATGAAAAAGGGAATATGAACTATTTCTTCATACATAGGCGCTACATTTTTGCCTAACCAATTATGCTCACCTAATAAGAAACCATGATCAGTATTGACAATCAGCAACGTATCGTCCCAGAGATTTTGTTCGTCCATAAAGTCCAGAACGCGTCCCAGATGATAATCACACATACTAATTAACGCGGCATATTCCTTTTGTAGCTCGTCTATATCGCCTTCATAATGCGCTTTTTCTTCTTCTGATAAATGCTGATATACAGGCCAATAAGGAATATCTTTCGTTTCGGTTAATTTGTACAATTCGCGGTATTTTTCTGGAACAAAGAACGGCTCGTGCGGATCAAAACATTCTAGCTGCAGGAACCAATTGTCTTTCTCGTGATTCTTTTCCAAAAAGTCCAGTCCTCGATCAATCACTTGAACACTGGACATATCCGCCTCCTCGTTGATTTGAGTACGATTAGCAAAATGCTGAATCCTTGAGATGTTATCTGCCGACTTATTCAGCGGGTTTTCATTGCAGTCCTCCAGCGCTTCCAAACGCGGTATCCAGCGATCTCCTTCCTGCCCGCGAAAGCCTTCCCAGGAAGAATAGCGATTATGATACGTCGCTCCGCCATCTTCAAAATAATGTGAATGGTCTGTAATTAAATGTGTATAGATATTTTCTTTATTCAGTTTTTCAAAGATTGAATAATCAAAGGCTTCCAAAGGACCCCAGCATCTGTGTAAAAAATTATATTTTCCCGTATGCAGCTCTCTTCTAGCCGGCATACAAGGCATGCTGCCACCGTAAAAATTATCAAACGTCATGCATTTTTCTCTTAAACGGTCAAAATTAGGCGCTTGAACCCATTGATTGCCATAATTAGGCAAATACGCCTTGGATAACGTATCAAACATAAGCATAATTGCTTTCATTTAAATCAAACCTCTCAACTAGTTTTTACTTTATTCTCTTTCCAGAATAAAAATGTTAAAATAAAGGCGACAATAAAGGCAGCGATAATTCCGATCAGGCTACCATAAAAGCCCATGTCCAGCCCACTTTCTGAAATACGGTTCGGCAACGCAAAAATTCCTAACCCACCTTGGGTATAAACCTTTGATCCAGCAAAGCCCATAATCAGTCCGCCGACCGCTCCAGCAATTAGTGTGCAGTAAAACGGCACCTTGCGTGGCAACGTAATCCCATAAATTGCAGGTTCTGAAATACCAAACAAGCCGGTAACAAAACAAGGAGCACACAGCGATTTAACTTTTTTGTCTTTAGATTTCAACATTACACCAAGAACAGCACCCATTGTTGCAAAAGGAACGGCAAACATCAGCGCCATCACAGGATCATAGCCAAACGACTGAATATTCAACATACCAATAGGAATAAAGCCCCAATGAAGTCCAAACATTACCAAGACTTGCCATAAACCGCCGATCACTGCACCGGCTAGTGGTGGGCTAATATTGTAAATCGCCAAGACTGCCGAGCTTAAAATCGAGCTGGCCCACGTAGCAATCGGACCGATGATGATAAACGTTAATGGAATAACAATAATTAAAGTAAAAAATGGCACGAAAAACATTTTAACAACATCCGGACAAACCTTTTGCAGCCATTTTTCTAACTTCGCTGCAAAAAAAGTGGCAATGATAATCGGAATAACAGATTGTCCATAGCTCATCATCAGAACTGGAATCCCTAAAAATTTAAAATACACCGGCGCTTCAAAAACAGTTCCCTGAAACATCACAGACGGAGCTTCCGTTCCAATCAAATTAGCTAAATTTGGATATAGCAGCGCACAGCCAATGACAATTCCGAATAATGGATTTAACCCGAATTTTTTCGCTGACGTGTACCCAAGCGCTACCGGGAAAAAGTAAAACAAGGCATCTCCCACTGCCCAAAGAACCTGATATGTCCCTGATTCCTGTGTTGTAAGTCCGGCAACCAACAAGACAGCCACTAGTCCTTTAATCATTCCGGAAGCTGCTAATAGACCTAAGACAGGTGTAAACACGCTGGAGATAATATCAATGAAACGGTTAAACAAATTTTCATGTTCTGCTGCTTCTTCGTTAGCTTCTGCTTCAATTTCCTGTGGCTTTTCCTGAGCCAGATCAAGTTGTGATAAAATAAAGGCATAAACTTGGCTCACATGAGTTCCAATAACAACCTGGTATTGCCCACCGCTTTGCATAACGGTTACGACCCCATCTAGTTGATTGATTTCGTCTGTTTTGGCAATCTCTTCATTTTTTAGTTTAAATCTTAATCTTGTGGCACAGTGTGTGACACTTTTTACATTTTCTTTATTCCCAATCAGCTCTACGATTTTTTCAGCTAAAGGTTCAAAGCTCATTTCACATTCCTCCTATTTTTTAACGGAAAGCGCTTCCCGTCATTATCATAACTATGTTAAGATAAAAAGGAAATACTCTGCACACGCTTCGGGAAACTTCCCTAAGTGTTGGGAAAGGAAACCAATGAAATTCCAACAAATTATTCAAAATAATGCACAAATCCTTAGTGAAACAGATAAAACCATCTGTAGCTATATCTATACGCATCAGGAACAAATTCCTGAACTGAGCATTACCAAACTAGCAGACGCCAGTTACACCTCAAAGTCTTCCGTATTAAGATTTGTTCAAAAATTAGGGTTTAAAGGCTATAGCGAGTTTAAACATCTAATTGACTGGAACGGCAATACCCGGACTGTACAAGAAGCTCTATCGCTGGAGCAGCTGACTGATTACATCGACAATGTACTGAACAGAATCCAAGAATCTGACTTAGCCGGCTTTTTTGAGTTATTACGAAACGCGTCTCGCATTTACCTTTTAGCAACCGGCACCGATCAACAAATTCAAGCCCAAAACTTTGCCCGCTCCTTCTTAAAAATGAATATTGTCTGTACTGTTATTCCCGGCAACAGCAATATTGAGCTTACCAGCATTGTTCTTGATAATGTTGAAAAAGAAGATATTATTATGGTCTTTTCTGGTTCAGGAAGTAATGGTCAAATCAACGAATTGTTGACTGTCCCTTTGTTAAAAGAAGTACCAATTATTGCATTGACTGTGGCGGAAAAGAATTGGTTGACGGAACATTCCTGTTATCATTTTTCAGTTTCAACAAAAAATAATGACGTGCTGCCGTTTTTTGCTTCCGGCATGTGTCATTTACTCATTGATTATTTAGCGGCAAAATTCCAACAATATGTGGAAAAGCTGCTGGCTGGTACTTAAACAATAAACAAAAACAGGGAAACGAAGAAATGCTTCGTTTCCCTGTTTTTGTTATTCTTTTAGCCACTGTTGCTTGGCGTGTAAGATAGCACCAAGCAGATTCGCATCATTGTTATAGTGGCAGGCTTCAATTCGTGTAGTGACCAATTCACTAAAAACATGCTGGACTTCATTTGAATATAGCTTTTGAATTTTTTCAATAAACCACTGTTCTTCACTAATGCCACCGCCAATACAAATCACTTCCGGATTGTAAAACATGGTAACTACGTATAATGCTTGTACGATATTTAAACACCATTCTTCCATCACTTGAAGAGCCACTGCTTCACCAGCCAAATAGCGCTGTGTAATTTCTTCCCCTGTTAGGAGCTGATGTTCCGAAGCTTTCAGCTGATACAATTCGCGTAATGCCGTCATGGAGGTTACGGAGCTAATTCCTTTTAGTCTGCCGTTTTCAATTGCAATAGGTAAATGAGAAAATTCACCTGCCAAATTATCAGCTCCCGTAACCAGCTCCTGCCCATGAAAAATTGCACCGCCGATGCCGGTTCCGATTAACCAGTAAACACTAGTCGCAGCAGCTTGACCGTTGCCCAAGCTGACTTCACATAATCCTGCGGCTCTGGCATCATTAATAGCATACGCTGGTTTTTTCAAACGAACTTCAATTTCCTGGCGAATATTGGTCTGATACATGACTGCGACTGTTTTAGCGGCTTTAGAGGCAACCGTCGTGTCTGCGGTAATAACTCCCGGAGCACTCACCCCAATACAATGAACCTTCTCAGTATCAATTCCTTTACAAAGCTCGTCGTAAAAATCCTGCGCTTCCGAAAAAAATCGGGTCGGCTTTTTCCATTTGCTCGTGATTGCCAGTTGTTCATTCAGATAAGCATATTTTATAAAGCTGCCGCCGATATCAATACTTAAGAACATTCTGCTTCCTCCATAAAATTAGTCTATTTTTAGTTGCAAATCTTAGTAACTATTTTTATTTTTTTGAAAAGAAAAAAGCAGCAGCGTCGCAAGTCCTGCCAAAATAATTATGGCCACGCAAAGTCCGTTATACAGCGCACCAGACACTAGCTGACTGATTTTAGCAAGAAACACTAAAAGAATGCCTACAAGAATAAAAACATAAAAGGTTGTTTGTGCCTTTTGCCAATGCTTTTTCGACTTATATAAGGACGGTATCCGCAGACCAACAGCGCTGTTTCTACTTGGATAAAAAAGATTCATTAAAAGAAAAAAACTGCTGAGACACCCAATTATCAGTCCTAAATCCATACCTATTCCTACCTTTCTATTCTTGCGCCACGATCTCAGTGAAGCCCGCTTTTAAAGCAGCATTTTCCGTTTCCCTAAAATATAAATAGTTCTGTTCATTCCCTTGATTTTGACTCGTCACCAACACAGTCGGTTGTCCGTTTGAAAGCGTAAAAAAGTAAACGTGCTGTGCCAAATAAGGCTGGGTTTCAGCATCTGAATAGACTGCTACTAGTGCATATCCGCTTGTGCCTGTGCCAGCTTCCGACCAATGAAGATCAATTGGAGTACCTTCAATCACTGCCTGCCAGCCAGAAATGCCATTTAACACGCCGTCTGGTAAAGATAAGCCATATAAGCTAACATTATTTCCCGGAGCATATTCTTTATAGGTTTGGCCCATCGTTGCTCCCCAGCTTTGCATAAAGCTGTTCAACTGCTGCGCTTTTTCCGCATTCCAGAGTGCTGTGGCAACCTCGCTCGTTTCAGTAGTTTGGCTGGTGGCAGCTGTTTTTGATGAAACGGTGGACGAGGAGCTTTCTTGACTGTTTCGTGTGCTTGTTGTTGTAGTACTAGAAATATTAGGCGCTACTTTTGCATTTTTAGATTGACAGGCGCCCATCAGCAAGCCGGTCACAAGTAATACTCCCCATACTGTTTTTTTCATCGTCATCCTCCATCTTGTGTTTTCTTCATTTTACCCCTTAACTATTGGGTGCGCAACTGACCTTTCACAATAAAAAGATCGAGAACAGAAACGTGTTCTGCATTCTCGACCTTGTGTTTTTTTTTATTTACCTGTTTGTACGATCGCCAATAAGCTTTGACGGAAACGTTCGTAATCAGAAAATGTTTGATGGAAAACCGTTGGATTGCTGGTATGGCTATCCAGCATCCATTCCTTGGGATCAGTGACCACTAGAAAGTCATTGATCAGCTGTGCAGTTTGTTCTGGCATTATTGCTTCAGCTTGTTTAATCAGGTAAAAATCTTCAATTCCTCGCTGTAGCTGTTTATAGCGCAAAGACAATAACAAATGGCCAGAATTTGATGGATAGATGAAACATAAATCACCAATTGGCAAAGAGCTTGTATTGTAGCGAATATCTTCGCGCGCATTTTCCGGCCAGCAATTATAAGCCCAGCGCAGCATACCGTTTGTTTTAAAATGATGGGCTAAAAGCCCCTGTAAACGGGTTTCCAATATCGGACTATGCAGGAAGGTATTCGGTTTATCCGGATAATTGCATACGTAGTATTGCGTTTTACCAGAATGACTTTGATTAAGTGCTTCATAGTTGTTGCAAGTGCAATAATAAGAAGTCACCGGATAATCAATTTGCGGCAATAATTGCTGCAGGACATCCTCCTTATCAAAGGCAACCTTGATTTGAATTGTTTCATCAATAGCTTTAAGCTCCGCTAAAGAAGCGTTAAAGGTTGCGATTTCATGGACTTTTGGTTCATCAGAAACAATCCGTACTTTATCCCACACGCCCAGTGCTTTGAAATGAGCAAAGACCTGACTTAAATATTCCTGCAGATCGGCTTTTTGCTGAATGAAATCCATTGTTTCCTCTGCTTCATTATAATAACGGATCACCAGCTTTTCCGGATGCTCTAACGCTTTTACCAATGGGAAAAACGGTGGCTGCCAAACACCAAGTAGACCAAACACATCAATTTCCTGATCCACACCAGCAGCGAACATACAGTCCAAATAACGATCCAAAATTGAAAAATCGCAGATGAGCTGACCCGCTATTGTTTTCTTAACACGAATCATTGAATATTCATAAAGATTAGCTGGATAATCCTTGACAATATAGTTGAACCAGCCCTTCCAAGGAATTTCACCGGCAATAACCGTTACTGCTTTTTGACCAATTGCAGCTAAGCTTGATGCCATTTCGCCAATCAAACGAAAATGTTCCTCGCTCCACAAAGGAACATCAAAACTACGCGCCAAATTCGACGGCTGCTGCCAAAAATTCAGGTTGAATGCTTTTGCTGGATCAGCCGGAAAAGCATGATCATTGACCGTTACTTTTAGTGTTTTGGTCAGCACTAGCTGATCCTTCCCTGTTAATTGCGAGCGAAAAAGCTTAATTGTGACGGGATAATCGCCCGCACTGATGTCTTCACTTATTGGAAATTCAACGTAAAGCGATGCAAAACGGTCACCTGAATAGGTCCGATTCGTTTGATCGATTAATTTATCGGCAAATAAAATATCCTGATTTCCATAATAATATTCTACAAATTGTGCCTTAACTGGTAAATCGGATTGGATTTCTATACGATACAGCGGAATCTCAATAGCATCGGCAATCGAAAATTCTTTCCCTAAAATAAAATGATTTTTGCGCCCATCATGAAACAAAAGCTGGCAAGCGCCAAAGCTATTTTGACTAACCCGCACTTCCTCAATTTCTACAGGCACTGAATTGAAACCCGTTGTAGCTTTATAGCTTTCGTGAACGACAAATGCTTTCATCTTGCATCTCCTTTTTCAAAATCTGACAGCTGAGCAACCAGCCGGCTGCACTGTTCCGAATTAAAGCGCTCTGGAATCATCGTAGTCAGCTGCTGCAGGCTAAAATTCTTTACGATTTTAAACACGCTCTTATCTTGCCAGGACGGAAAAGTGCCAAGCAGAATACGTTGATTATGCGAGCTTTTCATTAATTCTTTAATTGGCTGCTCTACTAGCTTGTCGACAAGCGGTGCAGCTGACTGAGTGGTCCAATTAAGCTCCAGCCACTCCACACATTCCGGAAACCAGCGGGCAAAGCGTGGATCAATCATTTCCTCTCGATTGCCAAAGTATTTGGTTGCCAAGGACAACCCATGGAGACCTTTTTGAAAAATATGTGCTTCAAAAGGCACCTCATGTTCTTCCAGTGCACGTAAATAAAGCAGCGAATTTTCAATCGGCACCACATTATCTTCAAAGGTTGAAAATAAAAAGGTCGGCGGTGTTTCCGAGCTTACGCAGGCTTCAAGCGAAGGTGCTTCCACCTGCATTATTTGTGCAAAGGACTTCAAAATTGCCGGATAGCCTAAAATACACAGACTTGGTTTCACAGGCGCTAGTGTCGACAAGGCTGCCGCTAAATGACCGCCAGCAGAAAAACCGATTACTGCAATCTTCGTTTCATCGATGTGATGTACTGGCGCTAATTCACCAATTTTTGCTAAAGCAGTTTGACCATCTTGTAAGGATTTTTCAAAGCTGCGGTATTCACCGACATGATAGCGTAATACGCCGGCATGGTAGCCTTGTGCCAAAAAATTAAGCGCAATCGGCTCGGCTTCCCTTTCACTACAAAAGGAATAGCCGCCGCCGGGAATCACTAAAATAAACGGACGTTTTGTCACACGAGCAAATTCTGGTTTTTCTTCGTGCAGGTAAACGGTCAAACTAGCTCCTGCCTGTTCATCGAAGGAAAAGACCTCTGTTTTCATCTTTTACTCCCCTAAGCCATTATCGGCGATTACTTTTTGATACCAATAAAAGCTGTCTTTTTTATAACGTGCCAAATCCAATAAGTCGGTTTCTGTTCGGTTTACATAAATAAAGCCGTAACGTTTGGTTATGCCTTCATGAGTACTAATCAAATCAATCGCACTCCACGGACAATAGCCTATAATCTCAACACCGTCTTCAATCGCAAGTCCCATTTGTGCAATATGCTGTTCTAAATAATCAATGCGATACTGATCGTGTACTTTCCCGTCTTTCGTTAAAACATCCTTTGCACCGATTCCGTTTTCAGTGATTAACAAAGGCAAGCGGTAACGTGAATAGATTTCGTTTAACGTAAAGCGGAACCCTTTTGGATCAATCGGCCAGCCAAATTCCGTCATCGGCAGATTTTTATTCTCTGCTGTTTGGAAAAAGCCGGGAATACCAAAGCCAGATTGCTGATCAATTTTATTTTCCTTTTGATAATAGCTGGATACAGTCATTGTATTGTAGTAATTTAAAGCAATATAATCACAGGTGCCTGCGGCTAAAATCGCGTAATCTTCTTCGGTGATCTCTGGTGCGGCACCGATTTTTTCAAGTAAATGCCATGCATTGTGGTTGTATTTTCCGTAGACTGCAACATCTAAAAACAGCCAATTTCTCAAGGCACTCATGTAAAGGGCTGCCATTTGATCCTCTGGCTTATCAGAAGCCGGATAGACACTGGCAATATTTGGTGCCGGTCCAATTTTCCCCTTGTAATTTCCTTCATGAAACTGCTTCGTGACCAAGGCTTGTGCCACCAGCATATGATGATTTTCCTGAAATTTTTCCTTCATGCTTTTTTGACTAGTGCCAATGACCGAGCCAGCTAAAGCCATTACATTTTGTTCATTGATGGTTTGCCATAAAGGTACGTCCTGGCCGAAATGGTTAAACAACACTTGACAGTAGTCGGCAAAGTCCTGAATAGTTTCACGATTTTCCCAGCCGCCTTTTTCAGCAATCCAGACAGGTAAATCAAAGTGAAATACAGTGACTATCGGTTGAATGTCATTGTCGATTAAAAGCTGAATCAGCTTTTTGTAAAACGCAATTCCCGCCGGATTCACCACACCGTTCGGCATCACACGGCTCCATGAAATTGAAAAACGATAAGCTTTTAGCCCAAGCTCTTTAAATAATTTTACGTCTTCTTCGTACTTATGATAATGATCAGCAGCAACCTTAAAATCCGTCGTTCCTGCCGGAATCTCTTTTACATCCTGAACCGAAGGGCCTTTTCCATCATCAGCCCAGGCCCCTTCTACTTGATAGGCACTGGTTGATGCGCCCCATAAAAAATCCTTTGGAAATTTAGTTGTCATATAAACACTCCTTCACTGCCCCGATGAGATTAGCATCCGCCTGAAATTTAGCGGCTTCGATAGTCATCGGCTGTAATGTTTGTTGAATAATTGGCGCTGCCTGAAATAAGCCTTCATAGCATTGCTGGATCGTTGCAATCAGGCGCGGCTGTTGACTAATGCCGCCGCCAATTACAAGTTTCTCAAGATCTAATAAGCATTGAATATTAAAGCATAGGACAGCGACCTCTTGACAATAATTTAAGAACAAGGTACTTGCTTCCTGATTTTCTTGCTTGTCCAAGGCTTCAAATACCGTTCGTCCTTCATTTTCCACCTGTAAACATGCCGCCAGCTTTTCAATTAAAGCTACAGCGGACAACCCGACGCCCACAAAAGAATCTGCGCCGACAATTGACCGATCACGAATCATAAAGCTGACTTCCCCCGCCTGATAATGACACCCTTTATAAAGCTGACCATTGAGGCAAAGACCGACACCAACGCCAGTTCCTAAAATAATCGCGGCGCCGTTAGTTACCTGCTGTAAATTGCCTAGAGTCAGCTCACCCAGAGTCGCTACTTTCGCATCATTTTCCGCTGTAACCACGAAGGGTTCCTTCAGCTGCTGACTGATTAGCTCCCCTAGATTGACTTCATTTAAATAAGGAACGGCTCCGCCAAAAAAGACCGTATTGGCTTCATTCACTGATCCGGGTACTGAAAATGCAATCTGGGTGAATGTTTGACTTTTTCGATAAGTGGTCACAATATGTTTTAGTAATTCGCTAAATTCAGCTAAGGATTGAGGCGTAGGAAAATCTTTTTTTTCAGTAACTAACTCTTGCTCAACTATTCCTGTCTTGATTCTTGTCCCGCCGATGTCGATGCTTAACGTCGCCATACTTTACTTCCTTTCTTGTTATGCCTGCATTTCTTCCTCTGCTCTTGCCACAGATGATTCCGTTGCTTTGACCTTTGCTGCTTCAAGCTCTAATTCGTATTCCTTTTTATCGGCAATTTTGATGAATGGATACCACATAACAATCCCGATCAGCATACAGATAACCATTAAGATAGTATAATTTAGACCACCTGAAAACGGCATTTTAATAAAGGTCGGTGTTGTCCAAGGCAACAGACTCATGGTTGGATTTAGGCTAATTGGTAAAATCGTCGTCGTTAAGCCCCAAGTGACAAAGCCGGCGATTAATTGCGTAAAGACCTGTGGAATAAAGAACAATGGATTTAAGATAATGGGCATACCGAACATGATTGGCTCAGTAATATTGAAAATCGCTGGAATAAAAGACAGTTTCCCTAATTGTTTCATTTTTGCGGATTTGCTGCGAATCATAAAGAAGGTCACAAAGCCCATAAAGCCGGCAGCGTACATGCCCATATAAATAACGGAAGGAATCAAATACGGTAAATCCGCGCCCTTTTGATAAGCGGCAATATTTGTCACTACCATTGTCATACTGATTGCCCCTAATGGACCTTGCAATACAGCATTGTGAATTCCAAAGAACCAAAGGACAGCCAAAAGCTCCATGATGATAATAATAGACAAGGGACTAGCCACCAATGAATTTAACGGTGCATTCACAACGTCAATAAAGAATTGGAAAATTGAACCAGAGGCTGTTAAGCCAAAAAGAACACGTAACACAAAAACAAGCGTAAAAATAATCGTTACAACAAAAACAGGTGCGAGAGATTGTGTGACCATCGGCGGTACACTATCCGGTAATTTAATCATGATATTTTTCTTAGATAAAAAGGCATAAAAGCGTGTTACCAATAATGCAGTCAGCATGCCGATGAATAAGCCTTGTCCCCCTAAAAAGTCCAACTTCAATGCGCCCACTGCCTGCTCTACTGCTTGACCATCTTTCATAACGGTTGTCATAATCGTTTGCGGCATTAACATAATAAAGCTGGCTAAAGAAATAATTGCTGAATTACGTTCATTTGCGCCTAATTGTTTTGCATAAGAATAAGCTAAACTATACACAACGTATAGAGAGAACACGCCGGTTGCGCCATTAGTAATAGCTTCCACATGCTGGAAAACACCAATTTTTGTCAGATAATCGGTCCAGCCCGGAATCGGAAAATTCCCGATAATTGTAATAAACGCAATCCCCAGCGTGATCGGACTGGTTCGAATAAACCCTTCCATTAAAGCGGCTAAAACCTTATTTTGCTGTAATTTTTGTGATAATGGTAATAATTTGCTGCTTAAAATATCTTCTAACTTTTCCATAATAACACGCTCCTCAATTTTATAAGCTCAAAGTAATGAAATCCTCAGTGCCGCCAATATCCAATATAAATTGGTAATCGCCAGTTGCTAAATGCTGATTGCCTTCATTATCATAAAAAATCAATTCTGCCAAAGGAATCTGGCTCTTTAATTGTTTTTCCTCCTGTGCTTCTAAAGTGACCGCAGCACTGGCAACTAGCCGTTTGACTGGGCGGACAATAGCCGCAGGCGCTTGTTTTACATAAACATGTACAGCTGTATCAGCGGTAAGTGCTCCCTGATTTTTTACTCGATAATCTAATTCCACTGCTTGCTCCGTTACCACTCCAGTCAGCCATCTACCTTCAAATTCAGCATACGTAAGGCCTGTACCAAATTTGAATAACGGTTCATTAGACTCATCAATATATTTAGAAACAAAACGATCCGAATGACTGCTACTAGCTAAAGGGCGACCAGTTGACAGCTGAGCGCCATATATCGGAATCTGTCCTTCGCTTCGCGGGAAAGTCATGCTCAATCGAGCTGAAGGACTGCTTTTACCTGTCAATAAATTAGCGACGCCAATTCCGCCCATAATGCCCGGATACCAAACCAGCAGCAGACTGTCAAACAATGGCTCAACCTCTGTCAATACTAACGGTCGACCGGTATAAAGAACGCCTACTAACGGTTTGCCGGTTTCTTTTAACGCGCGAATTAAACGTACTTGTTTCTCTGGCAATCCCAGCTTCGCTTTAGACGCCCCTTCACCGCTTTCCAGAAATTGCTCGCCGAAGGTTAAAACAACCACATCCGCTGCAGCTGCTGCCGTAAGTGCTTCCTCAAATAATTGCTCAGCCGGTTCAATAGGACCATTCAATCGTTCAATTCCCTGCTTCAACGGGCCAAAGCCATCATATGAATCAAAAAGATTATAGCCTCTGGCAAATGTCAGTTTTTCAGCAGCAACATTATTAAGCAAGCCTTCCTTTAAAGAAATTGCATCCTGCGGCTTCCCACTGACAGAAGCCCAAAACCCTAAGGTCAACCGACTTTCTCCATAAGGACCAATCACTGCTACCTTTTGTTCAGATTGAAGCGGCAATGCGCCATTATTTTTTAAAAGTACCGAACTTTTTTCTACTAGCTTGACTGCTGTAGCCTTCGCTTCTTCTGTTAGAATCTCTCCCGTTTGCGGTAGATCCAAGCCTCGATAAGGATTTTCGAACAAGCCTAAATGATTCTTTAGTTCCAAAATACGCCACACCGCTTCATCCAGCAAAGCAGCAATTTTTGGATCATTAACTAACTCCGGTAATTGTTTGGCATAAACCGAAGTCATCATATCAAAATCTACCCCAGCTTCCAAGGCTTTTTGAGCAGCCTCTTTCTCATCTGCCGCAAATCCATGTGGAACTAATTCCTTCACTGCCGCATAATCAGAAACCAAAACACCGTCAAAACCAAAGCGCTCCCGCAAAATAGCCCGATTTAGCCATTTATTGCCCGTTGCCGGCACGCCGTTTAAAACATTGAAGGCTGTCATTACCAGCATCGTTTGTGCTTCAAGTGCTGCTTGATAAGGCTGAAGATATTCGTTAAATAAACGCTGGTTGGACAAATCAACTGTATTATACTCTCTTCCGGCTTCCGGCGCGCCATATCCGGCAAAATGTTTAATACAAGCCGCTACATGATTTTCCGGAACTCCTTTCGAACAATCTCCTTGGTATCCTGTCACGACACTTTTAGCAAATTGCTTGGCTGTATATACGTCCTCACCGGGAGATTCCATCACCCGACCCCAGCGTGGATCGCGCACAAGATCTAAAACCGGAGAAAAAATTATATGCAGACCATTCAAATAGCTCTCCTTGGCTGTTATTTCAGCGGCTTTACGAATCAAATCGAAGTCATATGAGCCAGCCTGTGCCAGCGGAATCGGGAAAATAGTCCGAAAGCCGTAAATCACATCTGACATAAACAACATCGGAATTTGCTGCGGCGTCTTATTTAAAACCTGCTCTTGTAATCGCTTTAATTTTTCAAAATCATTTACGTTATAAATGGAACCAATTTCATAAAGATTCAAATCACTCGGTAAGCCCAGCTCCTGCATGGGACCTGTATTCATGACATCATTTTCAACGACTAAGCTGCCATTGAGTTGAATCGTTTGAGCAATTTTTTCACGAATCGTTAGTCGCTCAAATAGTTTTCTCAGCTCTTTAGTATCCATAATAATTCCTTTCTGTAACCGTTTTAACACTTTGAATTATAGGGTGATTTTCCAAGGATTTATACTACAAAAGGAGCCTTTATATCAAAAAAAGAGTTGCTTTTCAAATTTTTTTTACTATACTTGAAGTGAAGCTTAGGTGTTGACAGTGTAACAAAGAGAGCTATTTCGAACGAGGTGAAATGATGGACTTAAAAAGTATCACGACTACAATGGATCTGCTTTACCATAAATATCTAATTCCCATGATGCTTTTGAATGAACAAGGAGAATTACTTCATCCGCATAATACGCTAGATACAAAAACACTGGTTAAGCGTTACTTGAATCAAACGGCGAATGAAACTGTCTATATGTATCATATGGGCAACTATCTTTTGGGCTGTCTGCAATTTCAAACGGACGATGCATTTTACTATTTATTCGTTGGTCCATGCGGTGTTATTGGTACACCGGAAACCTCCTGCTATTTTTTAGGCCATGAATATCATTATAATATTCACTATTCAAAAGAGGATAAACGTTCCTTTGAAGAATACCTGCAGCTTTTACATACTATTTTTGTACAAAAAGTGGTAGAAAAAGAGCACATTCGCTGGTTCTATCATTCTGAAAAGGAAAGCCACGCCTTAAGAACGGATTTACGCTTGGAAACCAATCTTTACAATCGCCGCGTACACGAAGCCACCTTTGATTCTTATCATTTTGAGCTACGTTATCTAGATTATATCCGCCGCAATGAGCCGGAAAAAGGCGCTTGGGTGTTTAATAAAATGAAGGAAACCTACGACGTCTCCCTTTCTCCTTTTGAGCTAGAAGGGTTAAAATTAAAATTTTCAGCGTTTGTCGCTGTCGTTACCCGCATGAGTATTGATGAAGGAGTACCGGTAAATCAGGCCTTTGCACTTTCCGATTCTTTAATTCAAGGACTCATTCATATTCATTCAGCAGAAGAATGCCTGCGCTATATTAAAGAAGCTACCTATCGCTTTATGGAGCTCTTGCACAGCTATCCTTTGGCGCAAAAGTCCTTGTTGGTCAAAACAATCGTCAATTACATCGACAGCCATTTGTATGAAAAAATTACCCTTGAGGAGCTGGCCGAAGTCACTCAAAAGCACAAAACACACATTTCCGGACAATTTAAAAAAGAAATGTCAAAAACTATTCATACTTATATTCAAGAAAAGAAAATTATCGAAGCGAAGCATTTGCTGCTATTTACGGATTATTCCTGTGAAAAAATCAGCAACCTGCTGGCTTTCTCCAGTCAAAGTCACTTTATTCAAGTGTTTAAAAAAATAACGCAAACTACACCCAAACAGTTTAAAGACGTGCATTATGCCCATTATTTAGGTTAAAAAAAGCCGGCTTATGTGCTGCCAGCCATTAAAAATAAAAGCCAGCCAAAATTCGGATTTTGGCCGGCCTCTATTTATTTAAGATACAAGCTGCGTCAGAGAAATCATTTCCAATAAGCCTTGCGCCGCTTCACTGCCCTTGTTGCCTGCTTTTGTTCCTGCACGTTCAATCGCTTGTTCAATCGTTTCCGTGGTAAGTACACCGAACATAATCGGCACACCCGATTCTAACCCGATATGCGCCACGCCTTTCGCAACTTCGTTGGAAATCAATTCATAATGTGTCGTGGCTCCGCGAATCAAAGCACCTAATGTAAGTAGCCCGTCGTATTTATTGCTCAACGCAATTTTTTTCGTAATAAATGGGATTTCGAAGGCTCCCGGTACCCAGTAAACATCAATATTTTCTTCCTTCACCCCATGACGAATCAGGCTATCCTTGGCCCCAGATAATAATTTTGACGTAATAAATTCGTTAAAACGACTAATGACAATCCCCACACGTACATTTTCTCCTTGAAATGCACCTTCATATACTGGCATGCTAATTTCCTCCTTCTCTTAAATAGATAAATAATGATGGAATTTCTCTTTTTTGGTTTTTAAATAAGCTTTGTTTTCTTTTAATGCTTGCGTTTCAAGCGGAATTCTTTCCACTACTTCAATGCCTAGCTTTTCTAGTTCTTGGACTTTTTGTGGATTATTTGTTAAAAGCTTCACTTGCTTAATCCCGAAAGAACGTAAAATATCAGCTGCAAACGTATAATCCCGCTCATCCGGCGCAAAGCCCAGCTCAACATTTGCTTCATACGTATCACGTCCTTGCTCCTGCAGTTGGTAAGCCCGCAGCTTGTTTTTCAGCCCAATCCCGCGACCTTCCTGCCGCAAATAGATAATCGCACCTTGACCGGCTGCTTCAATTAACGACATAGCCTGCTGCAGCTGTTCACCGCAGTCACAGCGATTGGAACCAAAGAGATCGCCCGTTAAACATTCAGAATGTAAACGAACCAAAACTGGCTGCTGTGCCTCTTGCAGCTGTCCTTTGGAAAGAACCAAGTGTTCATTCTGCTTTCCATCCTCAATTAAAGTAAGCGTAAAATCGCCACTCTTTGTCGGCAAAGATACAGAAAGTTTCCGTTGCTTCAACATATATTGACTAAGTTCTTCTACCGTAATTAAGGGTAACTGCCAAGTCTGCGCAAGTTCCTTTAAATCAGCAAAACGCGCCATCGTTCCGTCTTCCTTAAGAATCTCGCAAATATACGCCGCCTCATAACTACCGGCCAGTCTGGCTAAATCAAGTGCTGCTTCGGTATGCCCGCGTCTTTGAAGTACTCCGCCGTCTTTTGCAATTAAAGGAAAAATATGTCCGGGCTTAAAAAAATCCTGTCCGTTCACTTTTGGATCTGCTAATTTATTAATTGTTTTGGCCCGATCAAACGCCGAAATTCCTGTACTCGTTTCCTTGTGATCCACACTAATAGTAAAGGCTGTGCCAAAAGCATCGGTATTATTTTCCGTCATTTCGTGCAGCCCTAGTCTTTGCGTAATGGCTTGGGAAATCGGGGCACAAATCAAGCCACGACCAAGCTTCGTCATAAAATTAATACTTTCTGGTTCAGCAAACTCTGCAAGCCCTAATAAATCGCCTTCCGCTTCTCGTGTTTCATCATCCGCGACAATAATTAAACCGCCTGCTTTTAACCATGCTACTGCTTCTTCTACTCGGTTCATGCTAGCCCTTCTTTCGCAAATTTAGTTAATAAATGATTTTGTGCTTTAAGGTATTTACCGATCATATCTGTTTCAAGATTGACATGTTCCCCTCGCTGCAGCTTTCCCAGTGTGGTTTGATCCTTTGAATGAGGAATCAGTCCGACTGAAAAAGTTCCTGCCTTAACCTCCGTCACAGTCAAGCTCACGCCGTTAATGGCAATGGAGCCTTGGGGAATAATTTCACCTTGTAAAGCTGGCGGATAGGCAAAGGTTAAGATTAACGCATTTTCCCGAGTCCTTTTTTGCAGCAAACGTGTCATTGTATCGATATGTCCAGCGACCAGATGACCTTCAAAACGTTGATCATACCGCAGCGCACGTTCTAAATTAACCTCTGAGCCAACCTTTAAAAGTGAAAATGTAGTTCTCTGAAAGGTTTCCGGCATAATGTCTACGGTAAAATCCTGTCCTGTTTTTTCAATTGCGGTTAAACAAGTACCATTTATCGCCATACTGTCACCAACCTGATAATCCGAGAGTAATTTCTCCGAAGCACTGCAGGTTAATTGGATTGTATGAGCTTGTCGCTGCAGCTTTTTCACACAGCCCTTTTCCTGAATTAATCCGGTAAACATGACGTTTGCCTCCTTCCACTGATCCGTAAATCTGCACCTATTTGTGTTATTTTTACATCTGTTAATTCACTTAGCTGCTCTACTTCTCTTTCACTGCCAAAGCTGCTCAAGCCGGCGCCGCCCATCACCTTAGCCGCTACATAAGTAATCACTTCATCCCAATAACCGCTGGCTAAAAAGGCATCATGAATCCTTGCACCACCTTCTACATACAGTGCTTGAAGCTTTCTTTTAGTTAACTCTTTAATGACCTGTTCAATCGTAACCTGCGGCAGACAAATCACTTCTACATGTGGCGGTAGTGGCTGTTGAGCCGGCTGTTCAGTAAAAATCCAAACCGGCACTTTTGAGCCTTGAAAAAGCTTTAGCCGTGGTTGAGCCAAAATCCGGCCGCGCCGATCCAACACAATTCGTACAGGAGGGAATTCCGGTGTTCCAACAGCCAGCAATTCCGGGTCATCCGTCAATACCGTTTGGCTGCCGACTAAAATTCCTTGATACGCTAAGCGCTCTTCATGTACCTTTTGCCACACTGCTTTTCCAGTGATCGCTGTTCTTTTTTGATTCATTGCAATGCGGCCGTCTAAAGTGATCGCTTGCTTTAAAGCAATATAAGGACGCTGCGTTTGATAAAAGAAATTGTAAAACGGATTTAATTGCCGAACCTTTTCTTCTGCTACTCCCACAATTACCTCTACGCCGCTTTCTTCTAAAAATGCCTTGCCTTTTCCGCGAACCAAAGGGTTGGGATCAAGCTGTCCAATAACCACTTTTTTAATACCACTGTCGATAATTAGCTGTGAACATGGCGGCTGCTTCCCAAAATGATTACACGGCTCCAAAGTGACATACAAAGTTGAATTGATTAGTTCTTCGGAGGATTGACATTGCTCAATAGCATTTTTTTCAGCATGATTCTGACCATATTTCAGGTGGGCGCCCTTTGCAATTACGTGGTTGTCTTTGACTAGTACAGCGCCAACCAAGGGATTGGTAAATGTCTGATTTAAGCCCTTTTTCGCTTCTTCTATGGCCAATTCCATAAATTCTTGATGCATCAAATCCTCCTTTCCATAAAAAAAATGCCACGTGAAAACATTCACGAGGCATGCACAAACAAGACCTGCAAAAGAGGCCAGTGGCTATAGTAAGCCCTTGCTCTTTTGTGGTTTTCTTCTCTCATCCAGACTTTAACTGTCGGTGCCAGAGTCTCACTGGCTCCACCGCTTACGCGGGTCACGGACTTCAAGCAAAGCTTGTCACCGTCGGTCGGGAATTACACCCTGCCCCGAAGAATACTATTCAATTCGCTAAAATCATAACGCATAATTTTATGTCCGTCAATAGTTAAAATGTAAAGAAAAGAATACTCAATCAAATTATTTATGCGATTCTTTACCATAATGCTCAATATATTCAATCAATTCAATCCACTTTTCGGTCGTCTGAAAGCTATTCCATTTAAAGAATTGTACCTTGCTGTTTTGCTGTAAAAATTTTTGCCGATCCACTGGATAATCTGTTAAGACAATCTCTGCATTTTCCTCTACAAAAACGATGCGGTCATTAAATAATTGCTTGATGCGCTTCTTTTGTTTGGCATCTTGAATTTTACCAAACTTAGATTCGTGGAACACTCGAATTGGTTTCGAAGAATTCTGCAGTAAAAGAGACAAAAGCATCGTATATTGAAAAATCAAGCGGTCATTTGCCTTGTAAAGCTCAATAAAGGTCGCCGACTGCTCACATAAAAAAGTAAACATTTCTTTGACCTTAAGATATAAAACAGGAAATACTCTGACATAATCTTCTTCCGTTGTTGTTTTGCCGAAGGCATCAATTTTAGTGGGCGAAGCAAAAACAATCGATGTCGAATGCATAATTAAGGTATTCACAATCAAATAATTCTGCTCTTTAATCGTCAACGGCAAGCCAAAATATTCCTGCGCGGTCTACGCAAACAGGCGGGTCGCCTGACAAATTTCTTTGGATTGTCGACTTGGTAAAAGCTGTTCCGGTACTTCTGTCGGCAAATAGGTTGTAATGACGGAAAACATGTAATATAAAAAGCGGTATTCGGTTTCTGGAATGGGAATATTTAAATAGTTTTCTGAAAAAATCGGTGTAAGAATGGAGCGTTTAAAATAATCGTAAGGGATGTACACATGGTAAAGTTCTTCCATCTCTGAGGGAATCTCCGTTACATAATAATGACGTTTCATTCGATAGACGCTTAAGGCAACGATCTGGACAAATTTATCAATGTCAATATTGCGGTAATGTGTAGGGGCTTCTTTTATGCGCTGACGCAGATTTTGAATGCTTTCATGCGTGAGATTAAAATGTTTCTTATTATTGCCGTCAAAGACTTGCCAGTACATCGTATGGAAAAAGTAACGAATACGGTATTCCTGACCTTTAAACAACGACTTGCTCTTTAAATCCAGACCGATATTGTAATTGGACAGAATTCGGTCCAGTTCTTTTAATTTTCGTTGGACTGTGCGATTGCTAATATAATATTGTTGCGCGGTATTTTCTAAAGAGATATATTTTTGGCTAAAAAGATGATCTAAAATTCGGAAGGGAATCGTCTCTTCCAGCATGAGTGCATAGAGTTTCGATAGTAAAAAGTTTGCAGACAGATGTATATGTATTTCCAAACGATCTGAAACCTCTATAGAGAAGTCAGTATATTGCTCCTGCAGCTCCTTAACTCGTTCAATGATCATCAGCATACGATTCTTCGAATGATTCAGCCTTTTAGCCACGTCACTCAGCTCGCCTGCTTTAAAATTAGACGCCAACACATAAGAGAAAAAATCATAGACTTCCTGATCGATTGTACTTAAAAGAAATTTATACATAAAACTCCCTCCTTTCCTCGCATTATACCCGCCGTTGCCAAATTGTACAATTTGAATGATTCACCCTTACTTTTCAACTAAGAAAAATAAGGAAGAGGCTGTATCTTGATTTAATTTATAGCCCATATTTTCTGAATGGTATGTCACATAATCTTTTTCAATCAGTGTTAGAATATCCGTTTCCGTCAACTCCATCAAAGAATCCTGCAAACCTGCGATAAAAAATTCCAGCAAATGTAATTTTGCATCAAATGTCATAACTTTCGCAAAATCTGCCCAAAAACGATCAACCGTTTTCATTTTTGAATAATGAATGAACTGCTCTAGTAACGACTGTGCATAAGCATAAATAAGCGGATATTCCTGTTTGACCCATTTCTGATTAAAGATTTGTGCGTAATAATTTTGATACTCTCGCAAAAAATCGTCAATTTGTTTATCAGTCATGTTGTTTCCTCCTTTTTTCATCCCTATTCATTTAACTTGAGGGTGCATAGCAAAAGCTTGTGCTTTCGTTTAACACCCTTAAATTCGCTGCGACAACCTATTATTTCTTTTTTACTTTTCTCTTCATTACTCGATAATCTATAATGCAGCCGATCAGTACAGGAATCAGAGCGATCAACAGCCACAGGTTTACCTCTGTCATAATTCTAGCAACTTTCCTTTCCCACGAATAATCAAGTACGGCGTTTCCTTGATTATCTGTTATGATTTACAACAACCTACTTTTTTCAAAGAGCTGTCTAATTTCCTGTTTACTATTTAGGCAGCCCTATGATGGTCGTCAACTAGTATTGACTTATACTTTAATTATATTCAGAAAAAAGCCTCTATCATGACAACATTTTTAGATTTTTTTCAAACTTTTGTCTTATTAAGAATGCCCCTTATCAATGCTTGAAAAGCAAAAGCACTCAGCTTATCTGAACGATAGAGTGAGTGCTTTATATTTTATATCATATAACTTTAGCAGGGCTTCTCTTCTTTTTCATAATATCGAGGCGGTGCTTGATCAAAGGAAACCGTTGCAAGCCAGCTTGCCAGCATTTTCCTTTACCAGCCGCTTCATTTGCTGATATTCTTCTACAATTTGTTGAAAAAAATCGTGTTGATTTCTTCTTGGATGATCTGCAGAATGGTCTTTTTCAAGTCCTTCTACGGTGTGGTTAAGCATAGCGGCCTAAGCTCAGCTATTTTTCTAGCTTGGGTTAAAAATATCGGTAAAAATATTATCTTCGCTATTCCTTTACAGCTAATAATTGCCGGTCCGATTATTCGTCGTTTGTTCCGGAAATTATTTCCACACGGAACAGTACAAGAAATCCCGGAAATGGGCTAAAATTTAATTATAAAAACAGAGTAGAAAAATGAATTAGCCCTTTGTAGTGACCCCCAAAAGTTAGACCTAAAAATCTAACTTTTGGAGGTTTTTTTGTATGGCAAAGTACAGTTTTGAATTAAAATTACAGATTGTTCAAGAATATCTTGA
>NZ_JBIYEU010000015.1:0-86576 GCF_044909655.1 Enterococcus sp. UD-01
CTGTTTTCGCAGCTTCCTCAATTCTTTTAAAAAGGCATTTTCAATTTGAAGAGAACGGACTTGTTTTTCCAGTTCCTTGATACGGTCGCGTTCTTTTGATGATTCTTGACTCATTTTTTTCTTTTTCACTTCTTTTTTCTTAGTCAAGGTAGAGGGACGTCCTTTCGTTTTTGAGAGCCCATCAATGCCTTCTGCTCGAAAGTTTCGCATCCAGTTGGCAATCAAGGAAGGATTGTTCATTCCCAGACTACTGGCAACTTCACGATAGGACAACTCGCGTGTTTGATATAACTCTAACGCATTTAACTTGAAATGAACAGAATATTTCTGATTTTCTCGTTTTCTAAGCAATCCTTCTTCTCCAAAATCACGGTAAGAATTGACCCATTGTAACACTTGTTCTTTGTTCTTGATTGAATGCTTTTTGGCTAGGTAAGCATATCCTCCTTTCCCATCAAGGTAATCTTGAACGACTGCCATTTTGTCTTCAAAACTATAGTTAGCCATAAAAATACCGACCTCCAAAAGTTAGATTTTTGGTCTAACTTTCGGAGGTCGGTACAGAAGTATAGTTTTTTTATTTGAATAATAAAATCAGTCAAAGTAACGATTTTCCAATCTATAGTTAAAATATATTTTAAATGAAACATTAACATGACGATAGTTGATTGAAGAATTGTTAGCAAAGTAAAAATATTAAAGATTAGTTCTTTATCACGTACTCGAATTCGTGTTCCCTTATATTTAAATATTCTAGTATCTCCATTTCTTATTTTATATTTGTTGAGGAATTACATTTTCTTTTCCTTCTGTCTCATATAGCTTAACAAGTTTACTTTTTATTTTCTGTAAATGCTTATAAAATTTAGGAACAAAATCGCAAATTATTTGAAATTCACTTTCATTTACTGAACGCTTCTCATAGCAATCACAGTAAAAATTTAACCAATCAAAAACATGGTCAAACTCAAATTCAAAATTAATAGTTGAGTTTTCTAACAATTTTTGTGCGAACTCCCAATTTCTTAGTTCAGGTATTAATTCTAAATTTTGATCAATTAAGATTGCGTCTTTATCATGTGATAGTAAATGAGAAATGGTTTCTAAAGTTTGAATCAAATCGTTAATAATATGCAGGGGATCAAATGGATTTTGGGGAATAGATATAAGTTTGCTAGCTTCAATAAGTTCTGTAACGAACGTTTTTCGTATTTTTTCTATTACTTCAATATCTTTTATGATTATTCCACACTCATAATTATTATTGCTTCCTACACTAAAATTTGCTGAACCAATGTAAGCAACTTTATCAGACAAAAAAATTTTGCTATGATTATTATCAAGTTTTGCACATAAAACAAACGATTTAAAAACATCTTCGACTAAAAGTTCTTCATTTTCCATATAAGTTTCCTTTGCATAAAGAAGTCTAATTTTAACTCCTTTAGAAGCCAAATCTTTTAGTTTAAAATAGAAGCTTTTTTCTGAATAGTTATTAAAATTAAAGTTATACGTTATCACGTCGATATATGATGATTCTTCAAATGTTTTTGGCAAAATATCTTCCCAAAAATCTTTGTTTTTATATAATAATAATTTACTATCCTGCCCAATATCTATTTCTTGATACACATTCTCTCCTCCATATTCGATGATGACAATTTTCCAAAATTAATAAATTAAAAATAAAAAAAGACACAATTTAATACATTGTATCATTGGATCTACAGCTTATAAAGATACAGTTTATTTTTTAATCGGATTTGATTTAGAATCTCCTGATGATTTGCTATCTAATTTTTTTGATACAATATCATCAGCTTTAATATACCAGTCTATATCTGCACCTTGATAAGTGGCATTAGCGACTGTATCTGCAATTGGATTCATTAATTCCACTTCTGCATTATATTCAAATTCTTTTAGTGGAACGGAAGCAGGGATACATACTTGAATCATGCGTCCTTTACCGGTTGATTTTAAATCGTAAGTGCGCTCTTTGATATCGTTTGAAGCTGTTCCATTTTCATTTTGGATCCGAACTTCTCGACGCAATGCCGAAAATTTCAATTTACCAAATGTTTCTTCTTTTTAAATGACAATTCCTTCAGCTAATCTCATAATTTTTTTCTCCTATAATTTCACAATATCATCAGCGTGCATGATGTAATTTGTGAATCCTCTCGTTCCAATTTTGTATCCTTCAGCTGTGATTTTTGGATTCACAAGCTTCACTTTAGCGTCTACTTCAAAATGCCTTTCACCAGCATCTGCAGGTAAAATGACTTCAATATCATCTGCGCGTTGAATTGTTGAGTAAAGATTGTAACTGCGAGAGAGCACAGTCGGTTTTCCATTAATTCGTCTTTGTTCAACAGTAGGGTTTATTTGATAACCGTAATACGCAATTAATGAAAGGCGTTCTTTTTCTGCGATAGTTAGTTCTGATGGGGTGAATCCAGAGCCACCAGTAAGAAGTGTTCCATGTTCAATACAGAAAGCAGGTTGATTGTCCGCTTTAATCATATGAATCCTGTCATCAGTCCAGTGTAAGCCACCTAATGATTTAACATGTCATGTAGAAATATAGTTCGCAACTTTTTCATAATTGACAGTAGCTGCGAATGTGGTAATTGGGGAAATAAAAAAGCGATTAGAACTGTTAGTAAACTAAACAGCGTAATCGCCTTGTTGTTTTTCTTATTCATTAGTTTTTCTCCGTTCTATGTGGTTAATTTATAGGAAGTGGTCAAAGTGTAATTAATCTTTTTAGATATTTTTTAAAATGTTACTCAACTTATCAATTTTAATCGTTTAAATGGCTGAAAGCATTTTGATTTTTTACTATATTCTATCAATCAATACTGATATAATAAGAGTTGAGTATAATATATACAGTATTAACATGTAGAGTAGTGTTTCAAGGGAACACGATATGAAAATTTTAAACACACTTTGATGTGTTAAAACCAGTAAAGAAAGTTCTGTTGTAGAATGATTATTAGGAGGAATATATATGTTTGATGAGAAGAGTATCTTAGATATGTCTAAAAAAAGAAAAGAACTACTTAATTATGAAGATGTAGTAAAACAATACAAAGAAGATGGCTATCAAATAGTCACAGAACAAGCAAGATATTCAGCTGAAAAATTGGTTCAAGAATTTTCTAAGAAGATAGATCCAGAATATCAAAGACGCCTAGTATGGGATGACAAAAAAAAGTCAAAGTTGATTGAAAGTTTGATTATAAATATTCCAATCCCTCCTATTTTTTTATATGAATATGATTTGTATGAGTATGAAGTTATGGATGGACAACAACGAATATCCACGATTACTTCCTTTTTAAATAATAAATTTAAGTTAAAGGATTTACAAATTTGGGACGAATTGAATGGTAAGTTCTATAGAGATTTAGATCAGAATGTTCAACGATCTATTAAGAGACGCTATATATCAGCCATTATATTACTCAAAGAAACTGCGAAGAATGAATTAGAAGAGAAGGCATTAAAGCAATTAATTTTTGAAAGATTAAACACGGGAGGAACGGAGTTAAATTATCAAGAAATACGTAATGCGTTATATCAAGGTGAATTTAATCGACGGTTATTTGAGATGAGTAAGAATAAATTGTATAGAGATTTATGGAGTTTCAATAAAAAAAATTCAAGTAGGATGGAGGACATAGAACTAATACTTAGGTTTTTTAGTTATATAAGTGCAGTCCATTTATCCATTTCAGGTTCTACAAGAGCCATTCTAGATTCATATGCTGAAAAATCTATACAATTTAATATAGAAGAGTGTGATCAACTAGAAGAAGTTTTTAATGAGACCATTGAAAATGTGCACAAGTTATTTGGAGATAAGGCTTTTAAATCATCTTCAAAAGGAAAAAGTGAAAAAATGATATTTGATACTACAATGCTATTTGCTTACTTTCACAAAAATGATATGTCCAAGATATTTGAAAATCATTCTGAATTAGGTCAACTAAAATTTGAAATAATCGACAAATATAAAAAGGATATTTTTAATGGTAAGTATACATCTATTAAAAATGTTGGGATGCGAGTACAGACATTCGAGAAAGAGCTTCTGTAAGGTATAGTTTATGAAAACAACAGATGAATATATTGCCAAACTAGGAAAATTAATAAGGGATTTTGAGAATCAAGAAGAACTTGTCCGGAAAATTAGTAGACATAGTGATTTTAATACGTATAGAAGTACTTTAACGGAATTGAGAAAAGGATTTAGAGAAAATACAATAATTAATTTATATACATGTTGGGAGAGTTATATAAAAAAAGTGTTTTTTGAAATTATTTTCTTTCATCAAGATATTTTAAATAATGGGACTTTTTTTAAAAAGATTGTTGAAAAAGTTGTAAAAAAAAATCATTTGGCGAGTTCTTTCTATGACTTGGATAGTAGCAAGATGCATCTGTCAAAAAATGTTATAACTCATAGTAATAATATGAACATAAGTGTTCTTTTTGAAATGATTTCTGAATTTGATTTCTCAAAAGAAGATTTTTATAAATATGTTGAGTTAGGAATCAGAGCCGAAGATTATCCCCAGGTTATTTTATTAGATGAGATTAGAGAAAGTTGTCCACAATTTGAGATTGATAAGAATGATAATTTAGAAGTACCAAAAGGATCAAGTGAGATTTTGAAGTTTTATATTGAACAAATATATATGTTAGTAAAATTCAGAAATAGATTAGCACATCTAGATGAAGTTTCAACTATTTGGTCGATGGAACAAATACAAGCAATGTCCAAAATAGTAAAAAGCTTAATGATGACAATAGATGAATATTTAGTTGGTCAAGTCTTAAAAAAATATGTTGAGTCTTCAACAAATAGTTTTTCATTTAAAGAAGTTAGTGTAACCAATGCTTTTCCAGCTATAAAAGTACTAGAAATTGATCCTGAATCTACTCAAAGAGGTAGAAAAATAGACACTTTATATTTTTTTGCGAAAGATAGAAAAAATAATATTTATAGAAATATAAAAGTTATAAAAATGAGAAATCAAAAAGGCAACAAGTGCTTAAATATTCCAAAAATCGGGAAATGTTCTATTGAAATTAGTTGTATTGATTTATGGACTTTGAAAAATATAAAAGAAAAAGTGTTTATTTATGAGCAAGTAGAAAATAATGTCCCATTAGTTTTGAATGTTGAAGTTACGGATTTTTATTAATCTAGAGACTGGTTTAAATGACTTTGCACGATGATCCAGCACCTAAAAAAATGGATTGTAGTCATCAAACATTAAATTTTAAATCTAACTTAAAATTAATATTACTCTACATTGCTTGTTAATTTTTTAGTACTCATCCTAGCTCGCAATCGTTCTTACTAAAATCCTCAAAAATATCCATATTTTTAGTTAAAATAATTTGAAACTAACTCAAAACTAACTACAATTGGCAAAAATTAACGGGATACAACAGTATTTGTTAGAAAAAGAGAATACTGTTATACCAACATTTAGAGCCCCTTAGAGCCTTCAGAAAAAGCTAACTTTCTGCTGGAAGGGTCAGTTGGCTAATAACAAAATATAAGCTAGGAACGCTGTTATATAGGCATTCTTAGCTTTTTCTAATACTCAAAAATAAAAATAGCACCAATGAGCATTTTTAGAATAAATCTTTTTCAGTTTCGATAAATTGAGCGAATTGATCTACATTGCGCTCTTCCATTAATTATAAACCTGTCGAGTCATTATAGAATCTTTCTGACCGACACGATACATAATATCCTCTAAGTTCATATCCGTCTTTGAGCAAAGAGAGACATGATTCATGAAGGCTAATTCGTTTTAAGTTGTACTTAGTTGCAATTATGTCATACCAGTCATTAGCTTGACCCGGACGACAAAATTTATTATCTTTGTTGGGGAAGACAAGTTGGTGTTTATTTATTGTTTTTAAGCCTAAAAATTGAACTCAAATGTTGGCGGATTTTCCATTTCTGCAACAATAGCATTGTCTATTTGTCAATTGAAATTGTTCTTTTACCAGCATTTGTTTTAGCACTTTGGCTAGCTACTTTCGTTACTTTAGTATCAGGACTACTTTTAACCTCAGCTAAGGTTTTATTAATCGTTAATTTGTTGCTATCGAAATTAATATCATTCCAATGCGAGTATTTCTGACTTCCTGACACCTGTATAAGATAGAACACGAAAATAAGTCTCAATTTTCATGTTGCCATGTTTTTTTACAAGAATTCTAATAACAACTAAAAACTATCAATTAATTTTTGATAGTTTTTATGTTGTATTTTAAGGAAAGTGAAGAGGTGAGACAGCAATGAACTTGTCATCGAACATCACGATATTGAATCAATCCAAATGAAATCAGACCAAGAAATAAAGACCAGATAACTTGAACTAATAAACCTTGAGAACCATTTAATAAAGTAGATGTATGGGGTGAAAAAAAAAGATTCATGGTTGCTAAATCAGGTAGGTATTTTGCAAATGCAGTCACTGCGAATAACATTTGACTTAATCCAAGAATAAGAGAGAACATTATTGCAATCGGTAAAATTTGTGATTTGGTAATGATGGTCAAAAATACTGTAATCCAAGTTATTAGCGTCCAACTTAACATTGCAATAGTAACTTTAATCAAAAATTCTAAAATTAAAGAGAGAGTAAAAGAGCCGCTATATTGAATAATACCAACTCCTAAGCAAACTAAACTGGAAAATAAGCCAATAATCCATACTATAGCTGTTAGAAGAAATATCTTAGCAGTAATGAGTTTTATTCGAGCAGGTATTGTTAATAAGGTTGTACGTAAATATGAATTTGAATATTCTTGACCGAAGAAACTGGCAGCTATTATAACCAGTCCCGCTTGGCTTAAAAATAAATTACGTAAACTAATAGATAATATTTCATTGGTTACCAAAGATTGATCATTTCCAGCTCCAGAAAAAAATAATATTAAAGGAGCTATTAAAATAGTTCCAATCGTCCCGAACAAACACCAATTATAAGAGAAGAATTTGATTATTTCACTTTGAAGAATATTCTTTATCATTAATATTTTCCTCCCACATCGCTACGATTAAACGAATAAAGCGCTATTAACACAGTAAAAAGTATCCATAAAAGAAGTATCAATATACCTTTTACAGGATCATGAGGATAAGGTTTAACCGGAGTAGCAACAATAAAATTGCCTGCTGCAACAGGTAGATATTCTCCCCAAGACCATCTTTCTGCTAGATAACTCCCAAGGTTGTAGATTTGGGGGACTAGAAATATCAATGGAACAATCATATTTCTAAAAAGTAAGCCAATGGAAAAGGATAAAATTGTTAATAATGTCCAATCTAATGTCGTGTATCCAATAAATTTCCAAGTTATTGGACTTAAACTGAATGGATTCAATCCTAAACTACCTAATTTAACATGTGTGACGGCAACGGTTATAAATATTGAAATAAATGATACTAATATAGTTGAAATCAAAACGGTTATTAGCTTGGCGCTAAAAAGTTCTTTACGCTTATTGCTATATAGCATAGTTGTACGCAAATTATGATTTTTATATTCACTAGCACCACTTATTCCACCCCAGATTACAATTGGAAGTAACCCGAATAAAGCAGCATCAAAACCAAAATAATCTAGTGGAGGTATAGCTTCTAGTAAGTCTGGGTGTGTTTCGGGAGTTGCATCTAATCCTATGGAAAGTATTTGGCTAGCTTCTAATAATCCAAGTAAGGGTTGAAGAATAATTATTAATCCAAAAACGATCCACCATCCACGACTATTTATCAGTTTGGAAAATTCGGAATAAGTTACTTTAACAAAACGCATGATTAATTTCCTCCCTCGGTAAGTAGAAAGAATACATCTTCTAAGGTTTCAATACTTTGCATCACTTCATGAAGCTCACCTGCAACAACGATCTGGCCATTATTAATAATAACAACATCATCTGCAATAGCCTCAATTTCCGTAAGATAGTGTGAAGAGAGTAGCACTGTTTTTCCTTGATCAGCTTGTCTCCGGATAAAGTTTCTAAACCATTTTATGCCCATGGGGTCTAGCCCATTTGTTGGTTCGTCGAGAACAAGATACTGAGGGTCACCCAGTAGAGCAATAGCAATACCTAATCTTTGTCCCTCACCTAAAGATAAGGTTCCAAGTTGTGAATGACTCTTATTTGATAGGTCAACAATATCTAAAACTTCTGAAATGCGTTTATTTGGTATATTATTACTTTTTGCAATAATTTTTAGATGTGTTCGAACTTTTCTTGAAGGGGTTCCACCAATTCCATCAAATGCTGATCCGACCATTTGTAATGGAAAGGTGAAGTTACTATATTTTTTGTTACCAAAAGTTGCTGTTCCTGATAAAGGGCGATCTAAACCAAGAAGTATTCTAAGTGTAGAGCTCTTTCCAGCACCATTTGGACCAAGAAAAGCTGTTATACGTCCTTCTTTAGCCTTAAAAGTTATATTTTCTAGTATATTTTTCTTTTTATGTTGTTTGCATACATTTGAAACGACAATATTTTTCAATAGTACGACTCCTTCAAAATTTTTTATTTAATATGCTTGTAAATGAAAAATTTACACTTCTCTATCCACAAATTATTTTTTTGCTAACCCCTTATGTTATAATTTGTTGTCTTTATGTTTGGATATTTTCTTTTCTAGAAAAACTCTCATAATTAAAGATTCAAATATATCATTTCTCTAACTGATGCATTAATTTTACAAGAAGAGTTTTTTCTTGTAATGAGTACATTGTGCAATTATTTAAGAAGGAGTATGATTAAGTTGTAGATTAAAATATACTTAGAGATGAATAAAAAAACTTACGTTATTTACGCGTTTATGAAACACCTAAAATTTTAGATATTGATGATTCAAAACTTTTTATAAAGAAGATTAGTTTTGGAAAGGAGTTTGATCGAACTACAAACTCTAATATCCAATTCAGAATTTTTTTGAAAAATAATGACTTATATGATGGTGAAGAAATAGGTAGATTGGAGGGAAGTGTATGAAAGAAAAGTTTATTTACTTGTCATCCTTATTTGTATTCTTGGTGATATCTCTATTTACTATTAAGCAGAATGACAATTTATATGAGTCGCAAGCAACGATTGTAATACCGATTATTGTGGGGCTTATACTTTTTTGTGCAATCATTATTTTCATTTCTAGAGATATTAAAAGAGTGAGATACTTTGCAATCCTTACTTTCTTTACTGCTATTTCCTTAGTATTGGGACTATTACACTATTCTTTTATTTATCCTGTTAAAAATATATTAATTCCCTTTTTGCCCTATCTCATTTATAAATTTTTTTGCACTTTCAATTTAATTTCAGTCTCATCTATTTCAATTAGAGTTAATCGAATTTTATTTATACAATCTACTATTGTTGCCATTTTATTGTTGGTTAATTTTGAAAAATTCACGTGGATGGTAAGTGTAGTACTTGCTTTGGATATATTTGGTTGCCTATTTCTATATTTCAAAGGAAAAGATCGATTAACTATTCAAACTAAAAAAGAACAGATTCTTTTAATTCGAATATTAATTTTGGCACTGTTTTCGTTAATTATTTCTACTTCAATATTAAGTGGATTAATTCTTTTTTTTATTCCACTTACAGTCGGTATTATTTTAATAAAACGCAATGAAATTCGCCTAAACAAAGTTGCGATTGTTATAAATTTGTTTACTCATTTTATTTGTATAGGAGTCTTCTTCACTATTAATTATTATTTTCTCCAATTATCTATATTTGATATCTATTTTATTTCTATTTTTTATTGCTTGATTTTGTTCATCCTTTATTTGAAGAATTGGCATCTGAGTAGTATTGAAGTGAGACGAATTCAACAAAGAAAAAAAGAGTTACAAAAAGAAAAAATTGATCTTGTCCAAACTATCAGTAAAGAAAAAACTTTGTCTTCAGTGAGTACTTTAATTAGTAAAATTTTATTACAGCATTATGAAATAGATAGCTATTTAATGGTTTGGAAAGATCAACACCAACCTTATATTTTGTCTAGCTCAGGAGAACTTTCCAAATTGGTTTTAACAAATAAAATTATTGATGAATTTGAACTCAACTCTAACATATTCCATTATCACAACAATAAATTTAGAAAATTTACTTTTTTTGATAATGAACATATTTTAGGTTGGTTACTCATAGATAAAGGGGGAAGCCCTGATTTGGAAAATATGAAATGTGAAGAAATAAATGATTTAGTTTGTGTCGTTGGTAAAATAATTATTGAAAATGAACGGTTATATGATGTTAAACAAGAAGCTCTAAAAATAGAAAGTTTATCTTATGATGAATACGTGAATTATGAATATTTAAACATGGTGCAAAATTTTCATAAAGATTTTTCATTTTTTATCCATGACAATGTTTTGCAAAATATTTTAGCTTTAAAAAAATTAATCGAATCTATGTCTACTGAAAATGTAGAAACAAAGAAATTAGTATTAGAAACTTTTGATACCTTAAATAAAACCTTTAGAGACAAAATATTTGAACTATATCCTTCGACAATTGAAACCGCACCTTTATCACAAAGTATCCGAATTCTTTGCGATAAATTCAATGAGGAGCATAAATCTATATTTGTTAATTTTTATTGTCCACAAGAAACTCATTTAAAAAAAGAAGAGAAGTTTCATATTTATCGAATTATGCAAGAATTAATAACTAATGCATTAAAACACTCTCAAGCAACAGAAATCTTTGTTGCACTTATTCAAAATGAATTTTACATTGAAGCTATTGTACAAGATAATGGTATAGGATTTGATTATAGTAAGATAAAACTTAGGGAATTTGAAAATAAGCATTTTGGTATTTTATCAATAAATCAAGAAGTTAATTCATTAGACGGGAAAATGAAGGTATCGTCTGTAAACCCGCATGGAACAAAATTTGCAATAACTTTACCGATTGCAAAGGAGGATATAAGTTCATGAAAGTATATTTACTAGATGATCATGCACTTTTTTCTAAGAGTCTGGAAATTGCATTTCGACCAATGGATATCTCAATAATTAGTTTTACTGAGCCAGAAATATTTTTAGATAAACTAAAAAATGATCAACCAGATTTAGTGTTATTGGATATCCATATTGGAAAGTTAAGTGGATTTGATATATCTAAAGAAATTCTTAAAAAATTTCCAAATCAAAAAGTAGTTTTTTTATCAGGCTTTGATTTAATTGAATATAAGAATGAAGCAATAAAGTCTGGAGCATGGGGTCTATTAAATAAAAATGTAACAATTGAAGAATTATATGATGATTTAAAAAAAATACATCATGGAAATAATCTGCTACCCAAGTGCCAAAGTACATTAGATGTTCTGAGTGAACGAGAAAAAGAAATACTAAAATGTGCCGCAGAAGGTCTTAGGCAACAGGAAATAGCAGAGCGTCTTTATATTAGTAGAAGAACAGTAAACAATCATCTTGTTTCCATAAATAATAAATTAGGGGTAAATTCAACTGTTTCTGCAATTATTCAAGCTATTGAATTGGGGATTATTAGAGTAAAAGGATATTGATACTAAAAAAATATATCAATGTTTACTGAGTTCCATATCCTATAATATAAAGGTTATTTTTCATGATTTAGTTTAGCAATCTTATCTACTGAGTTACCTTCAAAAAGTAATTTATCTGTATTGCTTCTAACAGTTTCAGTCAAATCAAACTACTTGTTGTGATTTCTCATTTTTTTGAGAAATCATAGTATTATTTTCCAATTATCTTGCTTTTCAAGGATTAACTCATATTGTGCAAGGTGAGTGGTCTTAGTTTCTTGATCTAAGTATTTCACAGTCATACTTGCAAAAATCTGTTTCCCTTTTTTGGAGTAAAGCGGATTAACTAGTTCTGCAAATATATAATTCTTCTGGATCACTGGTAACGCGTTATTGCTGACATAGTAAGCCAGTTCTTTTTCGGTTGCTGTTGGGTAGAGTTTAAAAAATGTTTCAAGAAAACTATTGATCTCTCCTGTTTGACTGGCGCCACCGTGCCGTCACTTTCAAGTGTTTTTGGCTGATAGGTTGATTTTTTTGGCGAACTGTTTATGGTAGGGCTCTTTATAATTACTAAATTTCCATTTTTATCCATATAAACTTGGACGTTATAAGCAGACGTGATAGCAGTTTTTTTCTTGATCACAGTTATCTGTTGGTCTACTGAAAAGAGTACGTCGTATTCATTATTATCGGATTGTATGACATTCCAAATCCGTACACGTTGAACGGTGTCACTGGTAGGAATATCTAAACGCATCATTTTCAGATTGAGATGTTGTAGCCTTCGGTAAGATAGTTCTTTAGTTGCTCATTTCTACGATCAATGGCGGCTTGATCTTGTTGCCACATATAATAATCCGTCGCAAAAGCCGTCACAAAACTTTCAATCCGATTTGTATCAACTATCTTTGTTTCAATCACTTCTTTTTCATGCACCGTGTGCCGATCGATGGTTGTAAAATTCTTATAAATTCCGAAACTGACACTGCCAATCAATACAAACCATAAGACAAGTGTCAGCTTTTTATGTGTGCCTACTTTAATAGATATAAAAGAGTACGAGCTAGAATCAAATACTATAACCAAATTATAGCGTTTTCACGTTTCTTTTTCTACAGGAGGTCAATTTGTCAAAATTTCACTTAAGAAAACATTTAATAAAGTTTGATTGATTTCCTCCTATTTTAAGTCTTGTCGATTTTTGAATCGCTTTAGGTAAAGCACATAGGAATTTCACCTCTCCCCAGTTTACGGCGAGCCTTACGGAAGTATCATTATTTTCTGTCATTGTCATGGCGACTTGATTACCTAAGTCAAGTGTAGTGTTAAATATCTATCGCTAAATCAGATCGTGGCGTATTTTCACTTAGTTCGAATGATAGGGAACGTGATTCAAAAAGGGCTATTCAGTTTTTAAGGAACACTTGGCTTTTATGCCTTCACTAAATAAAAAGCAACGTATAATCATTCTGAAACCAAAACTTTCAAGAATAATTATTGGTTGCTTTTTAAGGGATGGTATACTGGATATAACAGATTTCTTGTTTACCAGCAGTTTTAATTTGGAAGTAGAAATATTCATTCTGGTAATTTTGTTCAGTTTCAGCTATATATCGGATTAATTTCAAGAGATAGATTAGAGAGCTATTTGTATATGGGTATAGTTGGTGAAGCTACAGGAAAGTAAATTAAGGGTAGATTATGAAAACGATTCATTAGACGGATATGTTGATTGGGATTAGTGCTAAAATCTATAAACTATAATGTTAAATGCTTTTGAAGTTTGTTCTCAAAACTATTTGCTTATAGATATTTTTATTGGTATGAAAGATCTGACTGCTTTATGGATTAATTTCAGCGATTGTAGCAGGAGAGAATTTGTCTGAAGATATTAATAATTAATAACTTAAGAGTATACAAGTATACAGGAAATGACTAATTTCTAGACGATTTCACAGTACATATAATAAACCAGTGGGGCGGTTATGTTAATTTTTATGTACTTTATCTATATTAGATATCTTTATAACCTAAAAAATCGGAGGGACGTTAATGAAAACTACAATTATTGATCTGTATCAGAATTTAGAAGAAAAACTACATCCATCTTATGTTGTTATTATAAGTAAATATAGAGATAAATACTTATTTGTAAAACATAAGAATAGAGATACGCTTGAAATACCTGGGGGAAAAATTGAGTATGGCGAGACCGCAAAGGAAGCAGCTGAAAGAGAACTTATTGAGGAAACAGGGGCTATACATTTTTCATTGGAACCTATTTTTTGTTATGAAGTATCCACGCATTTAAAAACGGATTATGGCATAGTGTTTTTCGCTACTATTAAAGCTAAGAGCAGTGAGTTAAATTTTGAAATAGGTGAAGTTCACGAATCACTTGAGTTCCCTCAAAATTGTACTTATCCAGATATCCAACAAAAAATTTTTTCTCATTATCTTTTATTAAAAAAATAAAGTCTCATTTACGCTTTTTGTTCGTAATCTGAGAGTTATTTATATCTACGAAATCGTAAATTAACCTTTATACAATATAAAAATTCCATAAACTTAATAGTTTTTGCTTCGTTATTTTTATTGCAAATTATGGAAATATAGTTTTTTGGTCTGAAAATTCTGAATCTATAGTTTAGACCAAAACAGTATCTAGTCGGTAGATTGCCATAGGTTAGTGTGTTATTCCGTTAAGTAATCCAGACTAGATTATGTATATCTATCGACATGAATTACCGACTAGAAGGAAAAAAACTAGTTCTATGGCTAGTTAATCAAGAGGTTTTCCAGAAATAATCCCTTGTAGATAATAATAAATTTCCGAAGAGACATCAAATTTTTTCCATTAAGAACGAAAGTTTGAATATAGTGCCAAGCTGTTCTATTTCGAGTTGCCTAACACGATCTTCTAGATTATCCATGCGCGTACTCCTTTTTTAGATTAGTATACGACTTTAATTTAGCACAATGTAGAAAAATTTTAGAATTACTGTTTTTCTTAATAGGTTGATTGTTGAACTTATCAAAAGGTACTCTTTCATTTTTTCTAATTTTGTTAGCATAGCTTCATTTGCTCAGGTAGAATGAAAAGAAATCCACGACGAATCCAGAAAGTATCTACGATTATTACAATAAATATTCTATTACCTCAATAGATAACTGTTTTTTAAGATAAAAAATAGGAGCTGCGATTACCTAGAGTTTAACTTACTATACAAAAAATTATTCGGAACAATGGGAAGTCGTATTGTTGGAAGGATTATAGTAAAAAATGAAATTTTTAGTATGACCATTAACTGTATGAATATGATTTGCTCAGATGGCAGAAAACGTGATTCAAAAATGTGCTAGTTAAATTTCTAGGATGTTCGGATTTCATGTTTATTAAATAAAAGCAACTATCGATTGTATACTTATTTAAGTCAAACGGCTGTACGGTAACAATAAATTGAGTTGCTAGTTCCTGATAACAGTCTTCAGTTATTTGACTGGTGTAGCGGCGTGAATGTTTAATAATAGATGGTTCAAATTCTAAAAATAATTCAAACATCGCATTTGAAACTCCACTTTGATCCTGCCGAATTAAAGGATCAAGATTTTTAAATTCCATCTTTCACCTCGAGTTAAACTTTTTAAAGATAAAATCTGGAGGTGATCGCATTATAGTTTATTAAGACGAAAGAATTTTTTTTAGTTTGGAATAAATGGCTCGCTTTTTTTAGAAATTGCCTGACTGCTACAATGAAGTTTCTTTCCTATTTCAGCCTCCGATACGCGCAAGCAAAAGAGGTGAAGAAGTCAGATAAATGGATAAAAGAAGTAGTTATGAAAATGGGATAGCATAAAACGACATATAAGAAAAGTGGATAGTTCCTTAGCTTAACAAGAATTAAGCATGCTTCCAAAGCATAGTAATAGATATAAATAGGTATTAGACAGATCAAAAAATGTGTTGTACGATGAAAATATTCGTGGTACAACTCATTTTTTAGTTAGTAAATCAGAGAAGTGGGTTTAATAATTTATATTCAATTATAGATGAAATCTTAATCGGTAGTAAAAGGGGCAAGAACTTTTGGAAAAAATTCGATAGGATTATTTGCTCATTAATTATCGTAAAGGCATACCGATGCAAACCTATCTAAAATCTGCAAAAAGCTAAAATCGTAGAATAAATCGCTTTTATAAAAGTGATTCAAAAAAGCAAGAAGTAAGGAGCGTGTATTTAATCAATAAGAAGAATCTTTTATTCAATCGGCTAAGTAAGCTAGCACTTTTATCGGTATCAATTCTTGTCGTTTCTGCCGGAGCAATTGCTGGAAACATTCCTGCAATTGCTCAAGAGTATCCGACTATCCACATGACATTCATTGAATTATTGACAACATTGCCTTCTTTGTTCATTATTTTAACTGTATTAATTAGTCCAACTATTGGACAAAGCATTGGTTATAAACTTACTGTACAAATAGGCTTATCAATAGTCTTAGTTGCTGGGTTATTGCCCGTATTGGCAAATTCCTTTTTTATTCTTTTTCTTAGTAGAATCTTCTTTGGTATTGGCGTAGGGTTACTAAATCCGCTTTTGTATAGTTTTGCAGTAGGTTTTTATAATGGAAAGGAGCTAGCTAGTGTTATTGGTATGCAAAGTGCGTTTGAAGGAATTGGTGGAATGATTATTACTTATCTCGTTGGTCAATTACTGACTATTTCATGGAGGTTCTCTTTTCTCGCCTACCTAATAGCCCTACCAGTTCTTATATTTTTTTCTATATTTGTTCCGAAGATTGATCAGAAACACTTACATAAGCAAGAAAAAGCAAAGAAAAGAGAAAGAATTAATCATACTATCTTAATTTATATTGTTTTACTTGTTATGGTTGTAACAATTTATATGTCAGTAACGATAAAAATTACTTCTTTACTTTTATATAAAGAAATCGGAAATGCCACAAATGGCAGTAATTTAATTGCTCTTGTAGGACTAGGTGCTATGTTAGCTGGAATGATTTTTGGAAAGCTCTTTGAAGTCTTGAAAGGTTGGACTTTACCTTGGGCATTTCTAAGTTTAGGATTTTCTATGTTTATATTTGGAATGGCACGAGATATGATATGGATTTCGATTGCTGCGATTTTGTGTGGGTTTTCATTTCGAACATTTATTCCTTATCTTTTCAATGCAGTTAATCAAGGATCGAAAAATACTGAAAAGAATACCTCATTATTGCTCGTAGCTTTTAATAGTGGAGCAGCTTTTGCCCCTATCTCTATTGCTGTATTCCAACATAGTTTTTCTTTCCTAGCTCAACAGGGGCTATTTATTGCAGAAGGAATTTTAATGGTTATTCTTAGTGTGGGTATGTTTTTAATAAAGTTAAACAATAATTATCTGAAAGGATGAAAAATATGGAATACGCAAAATTAGGAAATACCGGATTAGATGTCTCAAGGATCTGTTTAGGCTCAATGAGTTTTGGAGATCCTAAAAACTGGATTCACAAATGGGTGTTGGACGAAAATGAAAGTCGTCCATTGATCAAAAGAGCGCTTGAACTGGGAATAAATTTCTTTGATACTGCGAATGTCTATTCTCTCGGTCGCAGTGAAGAAATACTAGGAAAAGCTCTGAAAGATTATGCCAAAAGAGACGAGATAGCAATTGCGACAAAAGTCCATCAAAAAATGTTTGATGGTCCAAATGGGCAAGGGTTATCAAGAAAAGCGGTAATGTCTCAAATTGATCAAAGCTTACAACGATTACAAACGGATTACGTAGATCTCTATATCATACATCGCTGGGATTACAATACACCGATTGAGGAAACAATGGAAGCATTACACGACATAGTAAAGGCAGGAAAAGCACGCTATATCGGCGCCTCAGCCATGTATGCATACCAATTTCAGCAAGCAAATAACATTGCCGAAAGAAATGGCTGGACGAAATTTGTGTCAATGCAAAATCATTTAAATTTAATCTACCGGGAAGAGGAGAGAGAAATGATTCCTTATTGTCTATCGGAAAAGATTGCTTTAACTCCGTATAGCCCTATGGCTTCAGGAAGATTAATTAGAAATAAATCAGAACAAACGAGTCGAAGTCAAACGGATGAGGCTCAAAGAGCCAAATATGATGAAACGGCTGAAAAGGATCAAGTAATCATTGATCGTGTCGCTGAATTGGCTGAAAAATATGAGACTAATCGAGTAAATATTGCCTTAGGTTGGTTACTACAAAAACAACCGGTAGTGGCACCAGTTATTGGTGCAACCAAAATGAGTCATATTGAAACAGCTGTAGGAGCAGTAGATTTCAAGTTGAGTTCAGAAGATGTTTCTTATTTAGAAGAACCCTATGTTCCTCATAAGGTTGTAGGACATTCCTAAAATTAACGAATCAGTGAGGATTGAGTCTTATCTTGTAGGTAAATAGGAAGGTGATGCAGATAAGTTGGTTGAGCTTAGCATTACTTTAGAAGTCGCTCAAGTTTCGCAAGGAGGAAAATGGATGTACCTATTTCAAAGAATTGAAGAAGCCGCATTCAAACAAAATGATGCCAGACGAACGATTGGAGAATTTATTTTGGAAAATCGTGATTGTCTTCAAAATCTCAGTATGGAAGAAATTGCACAAAAAACATTTACATCAAAGCCAACATTAGTAAGATTTGCCAAATACTTTGATTATTCTGGATGGAAGGAGTTTATGTATGCCTTTACCCATGAAGTTGCTTACCATGAGGAAAATGCTTATGCAAATGTGGATCCAAATTTTCCGTTTTCTGCGAATGATAATTCATTGGAGATGATAGAGAATTTGGTAAACTTAAAAATGCAGAGTATTAAAGATACTGTTTCTTTAATCTCTGTAGATGATCTAAGTAAGGCGGCTGTGATTATTCAAAAATCTGAGAATACGATTATTTATGGTACAAGCCCAAACTATTATTACGGAGAATTATTTAAAAGAAATTTGTTGACTATAAATAAAAAGGCATTTATGGCGAAATCCGGGGAGAATGGGATTATCTCGCACTCCTTGACTGCGAAAGATTGTGCCGTTATAATCTCCTACTCTGGTAATAATCCAGACGAAAATCCTACTAGAAATGTGAAAATTTTGAAACAAAATAAAGTACCAATTATTAGTATTACGAGTGGGGGAAAAAATTATCTTAGAGATCATTCAGATGTGGTTTTGAATATTTCCAGTAAAGAAAAACTATATTCGAAAATAGCAAATTATGCAACGCAAGAGTCTATTTTATTTATTCTTGAAGCTCTATATTCTCAAATTTTCATGCTCAATTACGAAGAAAATAGGAAAAGAAAAATTCAAAATTCCAAACTATTGGAATCTAAACGAACTTCAAGTTTTAAAGATGTAGCTGAACAATTTTAAAAAGCACCATCACGGTGCTTTTTTGTTATCATAAAATAGATTTCTTAATTGAAGGATCGATAATGTCTAAAAGATAAAAGTTTTTTGATCTATATTCGTAAGAGAAGATAGAGCAATTAGGAAAATGAACTGGAATATTTTTTGTAGAACTCGTCCAAAATTTTCTCAAGAAATAATAACAAGCTCCATTATGGGATAGTGCTAAAACTGAATAATGGTCCTGTTTTTCCATGATTGCTGTTAAAGACTCGGTCATTCTGCGTTCAACTTCTTTTGCAGTTTCTCCTCCGTATTGAGCATAAAAAGTTTCGAACGATTCAGGTCCTTTGGGTTGTAACGATGTTGATTCTGCCTCAAACAAACCGAAATTCATTTCTTTTAAATTTTTGATTCTAGTATACGATTTTTGATTTGTAATGATTTCTAATGTATCCGAGGCACGCTCTTGTGTTGATGAGTAGAGATGATCAAAGTTGATTTTGTTCTCTTTAAAATAAATTCTGGCTTGTTCAGCCTGTTTAATGCCATTTTGGGTTAGTGGAGAATCGCAAGCACCCTGAACTTTTCCCAGTTTATTAAAAAGGGTCTCACCATGACGCATTAGGTACAACATTTTTTTCATGGACTTACCTCCTTATAAATGTATTATAAAACTTTATCTTTACTACTTGAAGTCAACAGCATAATTTATCCAAATGTGAAATGAATTCCATAATAGAACCTTTTATAACATCAAAAAATGAAATGTATTTCGATAATACTGAAAACTATTGGAAACGCTATCTATGCATGGTAAAGTGCATTTATAAACAAGATTTGAATAACCGGTTAACTTCAAAATAAACTGTCTTGTTCCGTTGAAAGGAGAATACCGTGAGTAAGAAATATATAAGTTTAGCTCATGACATTGTTGAAAAGCTTGGTGGGAAAGAAAACATATTAGATGGTTATCATTGTCAAACCCGTTTGCGTTTTAAAGTAGCAGACGAATCAAAAATCGATGTAAAAGCTTTAGAAGATTTAAATGGTATTACAAAGTATATTTTTAATGCAGGTGTGCATCAGGTTGTAATTGGTACTCATGTAAAAGAGGTTTATGAAGAAGTAGAAAAAATCATTGGTACAAATTCATCTGTACAGGTAGAGAAAGAGAAAAAAGGCTTGTTAACAACAATTATTGAATTTGTGGCTGGGACTTTCCAGCCTGTCATTCCAGCACTTTCTGGGGCAGGAATGGTCAAAGCTGTCTTAGCCTTGTTGATCGTTTTCCAAGTTATTTCTCCAGAGTCTCAGACTTATTATCTATTGAATATGTTTGCCGATGGAGTATTTTTTTTCCTGCCAATAATTTTAGCTTTTACGGAAGCACAAAAATTACGGTGTAACCCGATTTTAGCGGCTTCGGTTGCAGCGATGATGATGCATCCAAATTGGACGGCATTAGTAACAGCTGGAAATCCCGTTCATTTCTTTGATATTATTCCATTCTCTTTAGCAACTTATACGGGAACTGTGATTCCGATTTTACTAGTTATCTTTGTACAATCCTATGTAGAAAAATTTTTTAACAGAGTTATTCCAAAGTCTGTTGAGCTAGTTTTTGTACCAATGCTTACCTTCTTGGTTATGGGAACATTAGCTTTCTCAGTGTTAGGACCAATTGGCAGCATTATCGGCGGCTATTTGGCAACATTCTTTACGTTCTTAAGCGTGAATGCAAGTTGGGTTCCCGCAGTGTTAATTGGTGGATTTTTACCGATTATGGTTATGTTTGGACTTCACAACGGTGTTGCTCCGTTAGGCGTGATGCAGATGGCCGAATTAGGGTATGACAGTATTTTTGGACCGGGATGTGTTTGTTCAAATATCGCTCAAGCGACAGCATCCGCGGTTGTTGCGTTTCGTACTAAGGATAAAAAAATGAGACAAGTAGCAATGACAGGCTCAATTACCGCTTATATGGGAATTACTGAACCCACACTCTATGGTGTTAACCTACCTAAAAAATATCCTTTAGTTGCTGCAATGGTTGGCGGTGGCTTAGGCGGCTTATATGCCGGTTTAACAAATACACACCGTTTTGCTACGGGGTCATCTGGTTTGCCGGCGATCCTCCTTTACATCGGTGATGACACAATGCGCTTCTTCTGGAACATCGTGGTCGCATTGATTATTTCTGCGGTTTCAACGGCAGTACTAACATATATTTTAAGCTTCAAATTTGAAAAAGAAGAAATAATTTCTGACATTCCTGAAGTAAAAGAAGTAATTTGGGAGGATACATTAGTTGTTAGTCCAATCAAAGGGAATGTGATTGCACTAAAGGATGTTCACGATGAAGCGTTCGCATCAGAAGCGTTAGGCAAAGGGTTTGCGATTGAACCGATAGAGGGAAAAGTTGTGGCACCGTTTGATGGTGAGGTAGTCGCTATATTTCCTACAAAACATGCGATTGGATTAGTTTCTGAAACTGGGATAGAAATTTTGATTCATGTTGGCTTAAACACAGTAGAATTAGCTGGAAAATATTTTGAAACACTAGTTGAAGCAGGTCAATCCGTAAAAAAAGGACAGCCTTTATTAAACTTTGACATTGAAAAAATTCAAACAGCAGGTTATGAAACGCAAGTACCTATTGTCATCACCAACACTCCACAGTATTCTTCAATTGAAACAATTATGACGGGTCAAACTAGTTGTAGTGAAGACATTTTAGCAGTTCGGGTGTAAGACCAATCTAATCTACTAATTTAAAAGATGGTTTATTTTGATGATGATTTTAGAAGGAGACGAAGATATGGCTTTAGATAAAAATTTTTTATGGGGTGGTGCAACAGCCGCAAACCAAACAGAAGGAGGAGTATTAGAAGGCGGAAGAAAATTAGCGAATATTGATGTTTTACCTTTTGGCGATGATCGGAAAGCTGTGGGATTGGGAGAACTGGAAATGCTGGAATGGAAGGATGGCTACTACTATCCGGCCAAAGAAGCAATAGATATGTACCATCACTATATGGAAGATATTCAGCTTTTTGCCGAAATGGGCTTCAAAGTTTACAGAATGTCTCTTTCATGGTCAAGAATTTTTCCGAACGGTAACGATGCCGAGCCTAATGAAGAAGGGCTTAAATTTTATGAAGACATTTTCAATGAGTTGAAAAAACACGGTATTCAACCATTGGTAACCATTACTCATTTTGATGTTCCTATTCATCTAGTAAAAGAATATGGTGGTTGGAGAAATCGTCAATTGATTAATTTTTATACTAAATACGCTGAAACAGTCTTGCGGCGCTACAAAGGTCTCGTAAAATACTGGTTGACTATCAACGAAATCAACATAATATTGCATCAACCATTTGTTGGTGGTGGGATTATTTTTAAAGATGGTGAAAATAAAGAGGAAATTAAGTATCAAGCAGCGCATCACCAATTAGTGGCAAGTGCTCTTGCTACGAAAATTGCTCATGAGGTTGATCATGAAAATAAAGTTGGATGTATGTTAGCTGGAGGTAGTCATTACCCATACACTTGTCGTCCAGAAGATTATCAAGAAGCCATTAAGAGGGATCGAGAAGGTTACTTTTTTATTGATGTGCAGGCACGGGGAAAATATCCCAATTATGCGTTAAAGAAATTTGAACTTGAAGGGCTTAATATACAAATAGAAGCAAAAGATAAAGAAATATTAGCAGCTTCTCCAGTAGATTTTGTCACTTTTTCTTATTATTGTTCAAGGACAGTAAGCGCTCATCCCGAAGATTACGAACAAGCAACGGGCAATATTTTTGCTTCAATCAAAAATAAAAATCTTCCGTCAACAGAATGGGGCTGGCAAATTGATCCTCTTGGATTAAGAAATTCATTAAATCAATTATATGATCGCTATCAAAAACCCCTATTTATCGTGGAGAATGGTTTAGGAGCTGTTGATACTCCTGATGAAAATGGATATGTAGAAGATGACTATCGAATTGATTACCTGAAAAAGCATATTCAAGCTTTTAAAGATGCCGTTGAGATTGATGGAGTAGAACTGCTAGGATATACAACGTGGGGCTGTATTGACCTAATTGCAGCAAGTACCGGACAAATGAGTAAACGATACGGCTTTATCTATGTCGATCTTGATGATAATGGAAACGGCACATTTAAACGTACGAAGAAAAAGTCCTTTGATTGGTATAAACAAGTGATTGCATCTAATGGTGAAATTTTAGATTAATTACTTATTTTGAAAGTTGGCAGAACTTATATGAAAGCTTTTGGTGGTTGGAGCAAAGCTGTTTTTTGCTCCAGCCACCATTTACGAATAAGCAGTGAACATGAGAGAGAATCGTGGCATCTTCTAACTGATTGAATCTTAACGACAGCTGGACTAACTCCAATTGTGAATTGATTGAATAAACAAGCCGATAGAATGACGGTTTTCAGGCTAGTCTCGCACTAGATAAATTTAAAATCATTATTGACTTGGAGTACACTTCAAGAACTATAATAGAATTAGTTTATGTAATTAATCTTATGGGGAGGGCATTATGAAAAAACTTTATCTCATGCGTCATGGAGAAACATTATTTAATCAATTAGGAAAAATTCAAGGAGCATCAGACTCTCCGCTAACGGAGGCAGGAATTAAACAAGCCGAGATAGCGAAAGAGTATTTTGAAGTGAATAATATTCGCTTAGATGCGTACTATTCGTCAACGCAAGAGCGAGCATCAGATACATTGGAAATTATTATTGGCAACAAAGAATACCAACGTCTAAAAGGTTTGAAAGAGTGGGACTTTGGCATCTTTGAAGGTGAAAAAGAGTACTTAAATCCTAAACGACCAGAGGGAGAAACATCTTATGGCGATTCTTTTGTCCCGTATGGCGGTGAGTCCTCAAAAGAAGTCCAAAGAAGAATGAATGCCACTCTTACAAATATTATGGAGCAAGAAGATGGAAATGTTTTAGCTGTAAGTCATGGAGGCGCTATGTACTTATTTATTCAAAAATGGTTACCTTATGAGGAAGTAGTAAAAATAAAATTTTCAAATTGTTGTATTCTAGAATTTAGCTACGATAATAGAAACTTTGAATTTATACAAGCGATAAATCACAAATATTGATAAGTGGAAGAAAAAGAGTAAAACTAACTACAATTGACAAAAATCACCAGATTTTCGCAGCTTTTTCTGAAAAAGATAATTGCTGATATACCAACGTTTAGAGCTTGTCAGAAGCTCTGGAAAAAGCTAGTCTTTTGCTGGAAGAGTCAGGTGGTTAAATCTATAATAGTAGCTCCGAATGTTGATATAACAGCATTCGGAGTTTTTATTTTGTCTAAAATCTGTCTAACTACGACTTGAAAATTTGCGTATTTGGCAAACTGGTTATGCGTTTCATATATATTGTCGTCTGTAGTGCGAGAGGAGATGTTCATAGAAGTTTAAATACAACTGTTCTTGCACTTCTTTAATACTTACGCAAGATACAAATAATAGGCTGGTTAAAAACTAAACAACTGGATTTTAGGCAAAACATATTTTTCGAGAATATTTTATAATTAGGTAAGTTTTTAAAATAAAAAAAACAAAAGAAAATTACGAGGTGTTTTTTTGCGCAATATAACAAAAAAATAATGTTATGAATATATATGCGATTTAAATAATAAGAATGAAATAATTTTGTTATGTTTATAGAGATTAAAAATAAAAAACGTTGATATAATGCTGTTTTTAAGCTTGGTTTTTTGAAAAATAATATAGACTTCTTTTGTATATTTTGATAGTATTATTAATGGGCATTATGAATAAATGTTATTTTTTTAATTTATATTGTTTGTTATTCAAATAATATAAAAAACAGAAAAAGGGGTTTGAGTTGATGGAAAAAAAGAAAAGAAACAGTTTTAAAAACATCAGTCTAGTTACATTGCTGGTGTTGTCGCAAGTGAATGTAGGAGCGTATGCAGAAACAATTACGCAGGAAACAAATGTAGCTGATTCATCTGGAGACCAAAAAGTGCAGACAGAAGCATCAGATCGTTCTGGTGAAGTAACTTCTAGCTCAGTTGGATCTTCTGAGGTCGATACAACGGCTGCAGAAAAAGCGCAAACGGAAACAATGTTTTCAGATAATACTCAGGATTCATCAGGAGAAAAGTCCAAGGTTGCTCCCTATGCTGCCACAACACCTACTGCAACGTTTGATTCGCAATCGTTAGAGGACAATAATTCAATAAGCTATACATGGGACCAGTTTATGGGTTCAGATAGATTTAATAAGAAGCTGACAATTGGAGCAGTTTTTAGTGCGAAACCACTCGCTGGCAAAAAAATTATCATTAAATTATCTGAAGAATTCCAATATAGTTCTCTACCCGGATTTAAATTAGACGGTACAAATTTAGTGTTTGATGCCTCCAAATTGCCTAGTCAGCTGACTTCTGTGGTTACCAATGCGACTATTGAGTATCCTCAGGTTTATGGAGATACGATGAGTTCTTCTGGTACAGTGACATATGAATTGGCGAATACAACAAATGAAGTTGCTATGGATATTACTTTAGGTGTACATACTCGTTTTCTGGTTAATGAAAATGGCAGAGATTATGTGAATCCGATTCAAGTCACTTATTCTGAAGAAGGCAATGAGAACTTCTACGACCAAACTTTTGAAAAAATTTCACTAAGCGGCAAAGCAATTGTCCCTCGCTTTTATACGGTTCCAGGAAAGGGATATCCTACCATTTATCAAAGCCAAACTGGCACATTTACCACAGGGAAATCTGCTATTTTATCTACTGGCGGACAGTCCATTGAAGGTGCCGGCGCTTATTTGGACTGGATGTCTTACAAAGTGAAATACGATAAGCGCTTGGAATTAAAAAAGGCTGTTTTTGAAAATTCACAGACAACCACTATTACTGAGTTGCCTGCTGAAGAGGATGATAGCTATAAATACGCGATTATTACCACTAATCAGGTTCGTCTTTCCGGTTCTGTTTATTACGAAGTTGCCTACGCTGCAGGTGTAGATCCAAGTACAATAGCGTCTGAAACTAAATTAACCGTTACTTCGACTGGCGGGAAGGTTAGCTACAAGCCGTATAATGGCGCAGAGGTTATCGATGCCAGCTTATATTCTGAAATTACGGTAGGTGTTCAAGTCCTTGCAGATTTTGTTAATCAGTTAACATCTGCAGATTTGGCTCGATCCATCTCAACAAACAATGAGTCACCATACTCCTTTTTAGGAGCATTTCAGGTTGAAAATAAACAACCAGAAGCAGTAACCGATCAAAAGTTCGTCGCGACATTTGACACTGCTCAGGTGAATGTTCAAGCGATGCGCATTGCTACAGTTGGTGGAAAAACAGCAAACATTAAAGTTACAACTACTACTGGACGAACCATCACTGTTCCGGATAATAATGCCACCGTGGGTTCCCAGCAGCTAATTGACTTAGCTGAGTACGGACAGCAAGCGAATGAATACATTGCTTCAGTTGAATGGACAGATGATGTGCCTGCAAATTATAAATTAACCCCTACATTGTACGGTGTCGGCGGTATTCAGTATTACGGTTTAGTCAAAGCTGGAGTCGCAGCGGGAACGAAAATCACCAATAATGAATTGAAATACGGAGAGAGTAAGACATTTGCTACAGATGCGGAGACAGTAAAATCTATCATCAATGTCACTTCTGGTAGTGTAGTTAGTGGGTATGTATCCAGTAATGGTTTACGAGTTAAAGCTGGAGATAAAGGGGAAATTAGTGCAGCGATTCGTATAAAAGATGATACTAGTACAGGAATGCTTTCTGGCTTTAAAGGCATCAATATTTATGTAAGAGAATTAGAAGGAGTCAATGTTATTCCAGAGGACTTTAACGCAGTTGATACGGCGGGTAATGTCTTTACTGTAGCAGACGGGAATGTTCAAGTCAGCAAATTAACAGATAACACGGGCACAACAGTCTATCAATTTACGATTCCTGATTATGATGTGAATCCAGCTATGGTGAAAAAAGCTCGAACCGAAAATGTAAAAGTCGGTGTGTCTATTTCAAAAACTACTCCAACGGAAACTTATTCATTAGCTGATGTGATTTTGATGGAACCGTTAAACTCAGCTATCCAAGTTTATAATACCGGTACTCTAATGGGTGTTACTCCGAATAAATACGAAGTCGGTGACAAAGCAGCAACGGATTATATTTTTACTGGTTTGCCTTCTGCCTCTTTGGTTGTCCAAGCGAGTGTTGATTTGAATGTGACTACGGCGGCTAATTTAAATGGCGGAGAATTTATTGCTTACAACGGAACCTCAGAGAGTATTATTGATTTGAACCCGAAAGGTCAAGCGCAGTATGGCTTAAAGGTTTCAAACAGTTCCGGTGAAGTAGTCAAAGGCTATCAAGCGATTATCCCGATACCGAAAAGAGGAGAAACAACTAATACAGCTTATCAGCTGCAGGATACGGATTTTGGCTGGACAGTCAATTTGACTGAACCATTAGATTTGTCTGCAAACCATTATGACTATACTGTTTTATATGCAACTACTTATGAATTAGACTTTAATGCTAACAGCTGGAAAACGTGGGATCAGATTTCGGATAAATCAGAAATTCGCGCGGTTTATATCCAAACAAACAGCGACATTAATTCTATAGAAAATGGAACTCCTGAAAATCCAGGGGAAGATTTCATTACATTTAATATTAATATGGATCAAGCTACAGCGGATCAAGATGCAGGTAATGTGAATATCTATAAAGCTCTTATTCGTCGAGCAATTAACGGTGTAATAAATAATGTACCAAGTGAAGCAGTCGCAATTCGCTTAAAAACCGGTGTGGTTAAAGGACAAGTGTATGCAGATACCAATCGAAACGGTGCTGCTGATACTAGCGAAACTGGTGTAAATGACATAACTGTTATTGCCTACGAAAAAGGAACCAAAAACGTGGTTGAAACGACTACTACCAGAACGATTGATGGTGTAGACGGCAGTTATGCCTTTTTAGGATTAGACAAGTCGCAAGAAGTTGATATTGTTTTTGAAAATCCAGTGACAGATGACAGCCGTCGCTTTGTAGAAGCAACGGGTGTTACAATTGCTGACGATCAATCAACAGCTAAAGTAGCTGGTGTTATTGCTAGTAGTGCACAAGCCGCTCAAGTTTCCGTTGGTCTGATGAGCCCAAGAAAAGTAATTTTCGACGCACAAGGTGGAACCAGCAGTGTCAATGAAGTGTTAGCGGGTTATCCAGACAGTAAGTTCAAACTGGCAACGGCTCCTGCTGCTTCTAAGGAAGGCTATGATTTAGAAGGTTGGTACACAGCACCGACAGGCGGAACAAAAGTGGTGTTCCCTTATGAAGTTCCAGATAACGAAGACATCACCTTATATGCAGTTTACGCAGAAAAAGCGTACACCGTTACTTTTGATATTTCAGCAAATGGTGGTTCTGGTACAGCACCTTCAAATCAAGAAGTGAACTATTTAGCGCAAATTACGAAACCAGCAGATCCTATTAAAAGTGGCTTTACCTTTGTTGGTTGGTATGATGCCGCAGTTGGCGGTACGGAATGGAATTTTGAAAAAAACCAAATGCCGGCACATGATTTAACGTTATATGCTCATTTTTCAATTGGTGAATATGAAGTGACCTTCAACGATGAAGGAAAAATCAATAAAGAAACAGTAACTTTTGACGAATTATTGAATGAACCAACAATGCCGGTTAAAACTGGATATACGTTTGACGGTTGGTACGACCAAGCCACTGGCGGAACGAAATGGAATTTTGCCACTGATAAAATGCCAGCAGAAAATATTACATTGTATGCACGCTACCGCGCAAATCAATATACGGTAACCTTCGAAGATGAAGGAATGAACACGACCATGACTGTTGGATTTGATGGATTGATTCCTCGACCGATATATACTCCAATTAAGCCAGGTTATAATTTCACTGGTTGGAAAGATACTAGCAGCAACAAGCTTTGGGACTTTACTACAGACAAAATGCCAGCAACAGATGTGACATTAGTCGCTCAATTTGAAGCTCTAGACCAAGTAATTACACTAGACTTTGACGGTGGTACTAGTTCAGGGGCAACTGAAATTAGCGCACCAACAGATAGTCTGGTAGATATTGATGCTATAGATGTACCAACGAAAGCCGGTTATCAATTTGTTGGCTGGTTCAAAGGAAATGATCAAGTCAGCGGCACGATTACGATGCCAGCCGGCGGTTTGTCTTTACAAGCTAAATGGGAAGCAGTTGATCAAGTCATTCGCTTTGAAAGCAATGGCGGAACTGGTGTAGAATCAATTATCGCCAAAACGGACAGTGTGATAGTGATTGATGATCAGCAAGCAACGACACGTGACGGTTATGAATTCCTTGGTTGGTTTGATGAAAATGATCAACTGATTGATGGTGAGTATACTGTACCAGTTGGCGGCATGACTTTCACTGCTAAATGGGCCGCACAAGATCAAACTATTACCTTTGATATCAATGGCGGTGATGCAAGTACGCAACCAGCAGCAATTGTACAGCCAACCGATACAAGTATCGATCTGTCAGCAATTGAAAATCCGAAAAGAGCCGGTTATCAATTTGTTGGCTGGTTCAAAGGAAATGATCAAATCAGCGGCACGATTACGATGCCAGCCGGCGGTTTGTCTTTACAAGCTAAATGGGAAGCAGTTGATCAAGTCATTCGCTTTGAAAGCAACGGCGGAACTGATGTAGAATCAATTACCGCCAAAACGGACAGTGTGATAACGATTGGTAAACAGCAAGCAACGACTCGTGCTGGTTATGAATTCCTTGGTTGGTTTGACGAAAATGATCAACTGATTGATGGTGAGTATACTGTACCAGTTGGTGGCATGACTTTCACTGCTAAATGGGCTGCACAAGATCAAACCATTACCTTTGATATCAATGGCGGCGATGCAAGTACGCAACCAGCAGCAATTGTACAGCCAACCGATACAAGTGTTGATCTGTCAGCAGTTGAAAATCCGAAAAAAGCCGGCTATCTCTTTGTTGGTTGGGCTGACGCATCAGGTAAAAAATATTCTGGTACGATTACGATGCCAGCTGGGGGCTTAGCGTTGATAGCGCAATGGGAAAAAGAGCCAGAAAATACAGATAAAACTGACGATACGAATGATACAAATGATACAAACACAACAACGACTAATAAAGATACGAGCAAGAATAATCAAGGAACTACAAGTAATGGAAGTTCCATTCAAAAAGAACAAGCCAGCAAAAAAATCTTACCAAACAGCGGTGAAAAAGCCGCACCATTCATGAGTTTAGCTGGTCTTGTAGTGATGGCCCTTGCTATTTTAGGACGTCAATTAAAAAGAAAAAAACTTTAATTTACCCAAATAATCAATAAAAGTTTTTAAGAAAAAAGAGAATGAGAGTAGGACATTAGTCAGAAGAGATTTTGATTAATGAGATGCCCTCCTAAAAGTTGTAAGTGAAAACGACAATTTTTAGGAGGGATTTTTTTATGGATTATAATGAACTGGCATTTAAATTGAAAGAAGGCGGGCGGGTTACTTACATATTTATATTGCATTCGCTATATCAATGTTTACGAAGTTCCATATCCCATAATATAACGGCTATTTTTTCATCACTTAGTTTAGCAATTTTATCTCCTGCATTCCCTTCAATTGTGTAAACAACTTCATTTTCTACTTTCTCAATCTGGTCACTGATAAAATCGCCATTCCATTGCCAATATTTCGTTTTACCCTCATGTGTTCCTTCCTCTAATTCTTCAAGTGCAGCTTTTATAATAGCTGAATTTCCTTGACTTTCGGAGTAGGTGATCATAGCCAATTTAATCATGCTAGGTACGCTTGTGATTAGTTCCAGCATTTTGATCTCATTCTTTACGCCTGCAGACAAACCCAAAAAGCTCAAAGCTACCTAAACGTTAGCTCTGAGCTTTCAGCATTTTATGCTTTAATTTTCATCAATCTTAAGCCATTCAATGTTACGAGTAACGTTGCGCCCATGTCAGCTATAATCGCAAGCCAGAGCGTTAACCAGCCGGGAAGGATCAGCAATAAAGCTGCTAGTTTTATTCCTAGTGAGAATGTGATATTTTGTTTAATTATTTTCAATGTTTGGCGACTCAAGGTCACAATAAAAGGAAGCTTTTGCAAATCATCCCCCATCAATGCAATATCAGCAGTTTCCAGCGCGGTATCTGTGCCTGCGCCTCCCATGGCAATTCCTACATTAGAGGCAGCTAACGCGGGTGCATCATTAACACCATCCCCGACCATCGCTACTTTTCCATACATTTGCTGAAGTGACTTAATATAGTCTAATTTATCTTGAGGCAGTAAGTCACCCTTGATATGAGTGACACCAACCTGTTTTCCGATTAATTCAGCAGTTGCCGTATTATCACCTGTTAACATAATTGTATGTTCGATGCCGAGATGATGCAGTTTAGGAATCGTTGAAGTACTGGAAGCTCTTAATTCATCCGCTACAGCAATCACAGCCAAAATTTTTTCATTTGTTCCTAAAAGCATGACGGTTTTTCCTTGCTGCTGAAGGGTTTGATAGGTTTCGGTCATCGACGGATTTTTTGCTAAAATGTTTTCAAAGAATGTTGGACTACCAACTGAATAGGTGAGCCCTTCAATCTCTCCTTGAACTCCTTTACCTGTAACAGAAGTGAAATGATGAACAACAATAGCTTGATAAGGAATAGCTTTCTCATTTGCCTTTTTCAAAATTGCTGAAGCAAGCGGATGTTGCGAGTAGGCTTCTAAAGCAGCAATAATCGATAAATATTTTTCCTCATTGTTCAAATCAGTAGGAATAAAATCTGTTACGACAGGAGTTCCTTTAGTTAATGTACCGGTCTTGTCAAAGGCGATGGCGTTAATGCCGCCTATTTCTTCCAGATAAATGCCGCCTTTAACCAACACACCATTTCTAGCGGCGTTGCCAATTGCTGAGACAATAGCGACTGGTGTTGAAATAACTAAAGAACACGGACAGCCGACGACTAATAAGGATAAGCCTTGATAAAGCCAAGTATGCCAGTCGCCGTCAAAAAATAGAGGCGGTACTGTGACAACTAAAGCGGCAATTGCCATAATCGTTGGGGTATAGTATTTCGCAAAGACATCTACAAAGGCTTGGGCCGGAGCACGCTCGCCTTGTGCTCCTTCTACCAAATGAATAATTTTCGCAAGCGTTGTATCATTTACCAGCTTCGTGACTACTACTTCGAGCATACCTTCTCCATTAAGCGTTCCTGCAAAAACAGCATCATCCAGCTGTTTTTCAACCGGAACAGCTTCCCCTGTAATAGCAGCCTGATTGACAGCGGAATGGCCTTTAATGACCTGCCCATCCATGGCAATCTTTTGCCCCGGTTTAATAATCATAATATCGCCAACTTGAATCTCCGAAACATTCATTCGTTGTTCAACATTATTTCGTTTAATAAGAGCTTCTTTAGGCGCAATATCCATGAGCGAGCGGATAGATTGCCGCGCTTTATCCATTGAAAAGCGTTCCAAAGCTTCGCTGACAGCAAATAATAGTACCACAATTGCTCCTTCAGTCCATTCCCCGATGAGCGCCGCACCAAGAATTGCAATCGTCATTAAACCTTCCATTGTAAAATCCAAGCTGATTAAATCAGAAAAGCCTTCTTTAAATAAATGAAAACCACCGATAACAATTGCCATAATATAGAGAATTTTTGAAAAATCTTCTCGATTAACTAATTGAAAGCCAAATGCAAGAACAATCAAGATAATAGAAATGAGCAAATGTCCATTCTTTTTAATGAAAAGTTCTTGCGTGTTTATTCTTTTTTCAGTATCGTGTTCATTCCGAACAAGTAGATTTTCAAAGGCGCCAGCTGCTTCAATTTCTGCTATGGTAGCTTCGCCTTCAATTAATAGTTTTCCTGCACCAAAGTTTACCTTAGCAGTTGTCACTTTGGGAAGTTGAGCTACATTTTTTTCAAATTTAGCGGCACAATTGCTGCAGCTTAATCCTTCAATTCGATAGACTTGTTTTTTTGTTTTTTCACTCATATTAGCACCTCGTTTTCTATAGATAAGCTAGAGTTTAGCAGGTTTATTATTGGTTTGTTTTTGATAGAATAATAGACTAGTTTACTTTCTTTTCGACTGTCAACAATTTCCATTTTTTTCAGCGATAATAGAGGAATTTTCGGTTAAATATATCTTACCTGATGGAGCGGTGTTAATCAAATGGTGTTTTGAATGAAAATAACGTACTTGTAGTATTCTATCATTTTTTAAAACAAATATTCATATTTTATGCGTTAAACTACGAAAAGCTGACCATATTCCCTTTATGAATATTGATTTTATTAGATGAGAAATGCCCAATTCTTTTTTTGATTAGTCATTATATCAGTTTAGTGAAACTCTCTCCTGTATCTTTAGTCGCAATGTTAGCGTTATGTGAGTAAAAACGTCCAGTATTACTTCACTATTTTTGTGATAAAGTTGTTGTTATTCATCTAATTTGTTATAATTTATTCAAATAAATTATCTTTATGTAAAGTGTACTATGGGTTATCTTGTGAATCATTGAAACCGTTAAAAATTACTACATAGTTGATCGGATTTTTAAGATTATACACTGAATATACTTAACGGATTTAATCAAGAAAATCTACTAAGAAAGAAATCTTTGGCAGTTTTTGCACAGGACCTTATTGAACTAAGTAGTTTCTATCTATTTTACTTGATGAGAAATGCTGCTACATAGGCGTTCTCAATTTAATTTATGTGAGCCTTTTATAACCAAACGGCAATGTACATCTCTAGACCTAAAACAATATTGATTTGGTGATTTAAAATCATTCAGGAACTGCTATATTGAAAAACTGGGTAAAAGTAGGAAAAATAACCCAATCTGAATTCAAAAAATTTATAAAAGGAAAATAGAGATGAAAAACTTAAAAATAAAACTAAAGAAAGCGAATAACCCATATAAAGAAGAAGCGTCAACAATATTAGAATTGTGGGGAGAGTTTTCTATGTATTGGGAAAATGTGCCATTGCTGAATTTAGAGTGGGATGTTGCTAGTTTTATTGAATGGTTTGCAGAAAAAAAGGAATATCTGAAAGTTGAAATATTTCCATTTCCGTTTACAAATTCAATAGCTGAATCTAGAGAATTATTGTTTGATAAAATTGATGATTTTTCAAATTTGCAAGAACAGTTTGCTTATGAAGATTGGTTGACTGATTATTTTATGAATCATCATTTTCATCTAAGAGGAACCACGACACCAGATTTTTATATAGGTTTAACGCCAAAAGGGTGTGGTGAAATATCCTATTATGATAATGAAAAATATTATGTCTATTCGTTTGATATGGAACGATTTCTGGAGGAAACAGACAAAGAAATTAAACGATTTTTATCTACGATGACTGTGAACAATGAAAATAAAGAATATTTTAAAGAAACTCTAGCCGAGTACTATTCTTATATGAAAACGAACAATTAATTTTTGAATGGTTGAGGACATAGCAATGAAAAATAAATTAAAAAGTCTGATCACTCAAACTGTAGTTAAAAGTAGTGCTGGAGGAGCAGCAGGATCAACCTTAATAGTAGAATTTGAAGACGAGTCTTATCTATTTGTTTGGTGTGCTTGGCGAATTGAACAGGGGAAACAAGTAATTGTTACATCCTCAGATTCTATGTCACCAACAGATAATGATGATAAGCCAAGTGGACTTATCGGTGAAAAATCTCCAGTTCTTGAAGGGAAAAAGTTACTCAACTTCAACTTAACACCTCAGTTTGATTTAGATTTATTTTTTGATAATGAATATAAATTGCGTATTTTTTGTGATATAGGACATTCTAGAGAAGATTATAATATTAATTGGGAATTGAATATACCTAGAGAAAACATTTCTGTAGAAATTAGTAATCATTTTGAAGAATATGAGGGAGAATATGAATAGTTTTTTTGTTGCTCTTGATAAATGTTTTAATGAATGATAACGAATGAGAAGTCGCGGAAGTTTTGTGGAATAAATCCATCAATAGAAACCAGAAACGTTCAATCAGAACGTCTCTGGCTTTTTGCTTTTTTATAAATAATTTTGGTTAGCATTGCGATATAGGAATTAATTTTCTCAAAAACTAGCAGTTTATTCATTGAGAAATTCTAACTTTTTCTTTTTTCATTAATTGATCAAGCTGCGTTTCTAAACGATCAATACAAGTTAAATAATCATTCATAAATGTACCGAAAATCTGGGAAATGGAGTAGTATTCTTTCACAATTTTTTTCTTGTCCAGTGGTAATTTCCTGTTGGCAAAATGATTATCTACGATTTCTAAAATTTTTGTCCATGATTCAAGCTGTTCGAGGGTGTCTTTCATGGCATACATGTCTTGGTATGAAACTTGTTTGATAGGTTGGTTGTTATTGGTAGTTAAAACTAAGCTTTTATTTTCTGTCATTTTCTATTAATCCTTTCTATAATTATTTTTGTATACTAATGATATCTGTATTACAGATAAATGTCAATATCTTTATTACAGATATTTATAATGGATTTAGGTGATGAAAATGATATATGTAAATATTCGATCAATAAGAGAAGATAATGATGTAACACAACAAGAAATGGCAAAATTATTGAATGTGTCACAAAATACTTATTCTCAATATGAAACTGGAAAAATAGAATGGACAGCAAGTACTTTAATTAAGGTAGCTGATTATTTTAATGTAAGTGTTGATTACTTACTTGACAGAACAGAGAAAAAATAATTCCTATCTGTATTTCAGATTAAAAGAAATGAATTTATTACTAGTGCTTATAATGGAAATAGGTGATGAAGATGATCTATACAAATATTCGATCAATAAGAGAAGATAATGATATTACTCAACAAGAAATGGCTAATTTATTGAATATTTCGCAAAATACATATTCCCAATATGAAACAGGGAAAATAGAGTGGACAGCGAGCACATTAGTGAAAATAGCCGATTATTTTGATGTGAGTATTGATTATCTGCTTGATAGGACGAACAATAAAAAACTGTATAAAAAATAAATTTACTTCTACAAGCAAATAACGTTTCTTGTGGATCGTTTCAAATTTAAATAGGATAGATAAACCATAAAAACGTAACACTAGTTTATAAAATTTATACACTAAATAAGATGAGCAACGACTTGTCGTGTATGATATACTGTTCATTGAGAAGAAAACTGAATTAAATTTACTATATTGGAGAGAACTTTATGGCGACAACAATTGAAGTAAATAAACAAAGTGTTAAACAGCTACTTGAAACAGGTAAAAACCAAAAATTTGTTATTCCAGAATACCAACGTCCTTATGCTTGGTCGGATGAACAAATTCAAACTCTATTTGATGATTTAGTAGAATATACAGAAAATAATAGTGAAAGCACATATTTTTTAGGAACAATTGTGTCTTACGAAAATGATAATAACGAGCAAGAAATTATTGATGGTCAACAAAGAATCACGTCATTATTCCTATTATTACGAGCATTATATGCTAAATTACAATCAATGCAAGAAACAGATGAATCAAAAAATTTCAAATCGCAAATTGAATCAGCGCTTTGGGAACAGGATGAGCTTACGGCAAAAGTCGATTACGAAAAGACACTGATTATCTCGAAAGTAATGGGAGATGAAGGGAATGAGATATTTTCAAAAATTTTAGTAACAGGAAAATCAGAAGAAGGTGCGAAAGATAATTATTCATCTAATTATCGGCTATTTGTCGAATTAATCGAAAAATACGCTACGGCTCAGCCGGAATTATTTTATTGGTTTATCAGAAATATCTTAAATAAAGCAATTTTACTACCAATTACGGCAGACTCTCAAGATACAGCATTAACAATTTTTTCAACATTAAATGACCGTGGTTTAGCTCTTTCTGATGCTGATATTTTCAAAGCGAAAATTTACAACCATTTAGATGGAAAAGGAAAAGCTGATTTCATTGAGTTTTGGCAAAGGCTGGATGAAGAAGCAAGCAATGCTAATGAAAGTATTCAAAAACTTTTCTATTACTATATGTTTTATTTAAGAGCTGTAGAGAATGATAGAAAAACAACAACTCCAGGGATTCGAAAGTATTATTCACAAAATAATTTTGAACGCTTATATCAAGATGGTGTCATGGAAAATCTCAAGACGATTTTAAACTTATGGTTAGTAGTGAACAATCGTACTGAAATTGAAGATGAGCCTTGGTCTAAAAATATTGAGATTAATCAGGTTCTTGATGCACTAGCTTCCTATCCTAACGAGTTCTGGAAATATCCAGTTGTAATCTATTATTTGAAGTATCATACCGAGGAGAATTTTGAAATCGAATTTTTAGTCTTCTTGAAGAGGCTGTTCGCAGTTCTTTGTGCTCGTTATATTGTTACACCCACCATCAATGCTGTAAAAAGTGGTATTTTAAATTTGAATGCTGAAATTATTAAATCGGTGACACCTAAATTTGATTTTAGTGAAATTGATGAAAAGGAACTGAAAGATAATATCAGAGAGGCCCATCGTAATACAGTTCGCATGATTTTGAAAGTTTTAGCTTATCAACATCAAAAAGTATTGCTTCCAGAAAAATGGGAAATTGAGCATATTTTACCTCAAAAATGGCAATCAAGTTATTTTCCGAAAAATTCTGATACAGAAGTAAAAGAACTTGTAGAGCATATTGGAAATAAGATACCATTTGAAAAAAAATTAAATATTATCGCAAGTAATGGCTATTTTATGAAAAAGAAAGACAGCTATGACAGATCCAATGTTAAAATCTTACTTGAACTATCAAAAGAAAATACGGATTGGGGACTTGATGAAATTCGTGAACGTGATATTCGCATTTCAGACGAGTTGTTTAGTTTGCTAAGTGAATGGGGATTGAATCAAGTGGATGAGTGCGAGCCTGTAGTAAAACTTATCACTATTCCAGAAGAACGTATAACAGCCTACAAACAGTTTATTCAAATGTTTAATTTTGAGGATAACAATGAAAGCCGAGATCAATTTTTAACTATCTCAAATTAATAGGAAAAATCAATTGATCGAATTGTATGAAGCTTTTCAATCAATTGATTTTTTTATTTCATACAATAAAGGTTAAAGATAATCTATATATATCGTGATATAATAGTAGGTAATTGTTTAAGATGAGATGACATTATTATGGTATGGTAAGGCTGAAAAAATGACTCTTTTTCGATTGAAGTATTAGTAAACATTTACACTATTTTGAATACTTGATAGTAGTACTATTTTTGAATTGAGACAATAAAGTAACTGGAGGAATAACTGTGATTACATCAGATGAAATAAAACGTAGACTTTGGGATGGAGCCAATGAACTCAGAGGTTCAATGGATGCAAGTCGCTATAAAGATTATATGCTAGGACTTATGTTCTATAAATTTTTAAGTGACAAAACCCTTGAAACATTTAAGTCTACTGCAGGATTGGGAGAAATAAGTGAAAAAGATCTGGTCAAGGAATATGCAAATGCCAGAACCGAATATGGTACTGAATTAGATCAAATGATTCAAAATGTTTTAGGCTATTATGTTACGCCAGAGTATCTGTATCAAACGTGGTTGATCGATATTGAAACAGGTGATTTTGAAGTTTCAAAAGTAACGGATAGTTTGAATAATTTTGAGCGTACGATTGCAATATCTGGTGATAAAACTGCAAATGATTTTAAAGGTTTATTCTCAAACTCGACGATTGATTTGTCAGATTCTGCACTCGGAAGTGATTTAAATGAGCGAAGCAAAAATATCAAAGCATTGATTTTATTATTTGCAGACTTAAACATGGTTGCGTTGCAAAAAGGGGATGTTCTTGGGGATGCTTACGAGTATCTAATTGGTCAATTTGCGATGGAATCAGGTAAAAAGGCTGGTGAGTTCTATACGCCACAACAGGTTAGTGAAGTCATGGCTCAAATCGTTGCAAAGTCAAATAAAATTCAATCCATGTATGACCCTACAGTTGGTTCAGGTTCTTTACTATTAACGGTAAAAAAACATTTAAGTGAAGAATCGCAAAAAAGTCTGAATTATTATGGACAAGAAAAAAATACTGCAACTTATAACTTAACGCGAATGAATTTATTGTTACATGGCGTTCGTCCTGAAAAGATGACGATTCGAAATGCGGATACACTTTCACATGACTGGCCGGAGGATCCTAATCGTCCAAGTGAAGGAGTACAATTTGATGCGGTCGTGATGAACCCTCCTTATTCGGCTAAAAATTGGAATCGATCAGAGCTAAAAGTAAGTGATCCTCGTTTTGAAGCTGCTGGTGTATTGCCACCAGACTCAAAAGGCGATTTTGCGTTTCTTTTACATGGTTTATACCATTTAGGCCAGAATGGCACAATGGCAATCGTCTTACCTCATGGGGTTCTTTTCCGAGGAGCTGCAGAAGGTCATATCCGAGAACGATTGATTGAAAAAAATAATATTGATGCAGTGATTGGATTGCCAAGTAATTTATTTACCAATACAGGAATTCCTGTCGCTGTTATTATCTTAAAGAAAAATAGAGATCTTGGAGATCCTGTTTTAATTATCGATGGTTCACATGATTTTATCAAAGTTGGTAAGCAGAATGTTCTACAAGAAAAAGATATAGCGAAGATCGTCGATACTTATGTTGAAAAATTAGAAATAGATGGTTATAGTCACTTGACATCCCGTGAAGAAATTATAAAAAATGAATATAACTTGAATATTCCGCGTTATGTAGAAGCAAAAGAAGATGAGTTTCCTCAAGATGTAGATGCACATTTGTTCGGTGGAATTCCTCAAAAGGATATTGAAAAGTTGAAGGTATTGAAAGTACTAACACCTGATAGCTTAAATCAGTCTTTAAAAACGATTCGTCCAGGTTATGTTGAACTGACAAAGGGTATTGAAGAGGTATCTCGTGAAGTACTAGGAAATAAGCGTGTTACTGATTTAACTAGTACACTTAAATCAAAAGTAGCAGATTATCTTGCTAAGTATTGGGATATTCTTCGAACGGTTGATAAAGGTACTAACTTAAAACAATTGTCTGATGAGATGCTTTTGGAAATTAAAAGAATGTTATCAGAATTTGAGTATGTAGATGTCTATAGTGGCTATCAAATTATAGCTGAAATCTGGAAACAATCACTTACACATGATACCGAGTTAATCGCAAATAGTGAGTTTTACACAGTTGCTCGTACTCGTGAACCGAACATGGTCACAAAGGGAACTGGTAAGAAAAAACGTGAAAAACAAGATGGTTGGATAGGCAGTATCGTCCCTAATTATTTGATTGAAAAATACCTTTATGCTGATGAAGTAGAAGCAATCAATCAAAAGAAATCAAGAATGAATGAGATTGAACTGGAATTGGCAGAACTTGTTGAAGCTGCTAAAGTAGAAGATACGGATGAAAATAATGTGTTATATGATGCTTTGAAGAAGAATGAAGAAGATGAACCAGGTGATTCTTTTGAAGCAAAAAGATTAAAAACAGAACTGAAAAATACAATAAAGGGAACATCGGAGTTTAATTTATTGAAAAAAGTCGACACATTACTTTCTGAAAAATCAACCTTGAATAGAGAGATAAAAACAGAAGAGAAAGCACTAAAAGATGCGGTTCAAGAACGAATTTTATCGTTATCTAATGAGGAAATTGATCACTTAGTTTATGAAAAATGGTTTGGAAAAACTCAAAATTTAATTGTTCAATTGGTAGAAAAGCCACTTAAGAATGAGCTGAATATCTTGAAAATGTTAAATGAACGCTATTCAGAAACGTTATCTTCAATAGATGAAGAAATAAGCGAACTCGAAAAATCATTAGAAATGATGTTAAATGATTTGGTGGTGGGTGAATAATGACTGAAAACAAGTTAGTACCTAAACGACGGTTTAAGGAATTTAAAAATACGGATGCTTGGGAGCAAAATAAATTAATAAAATTGCTTAGTGAACCAGTAACAGATGGTCCACACGAAACACCAAATATTGTAGGCAGTGGTATCCCTTTTATTTCAGTAGATGCAATCATTAATAATAAAATTGATTTTACTAGAAAGCGAGGGTACATCTCTGAGAAAACTAATGAATTATATTCGAAGAAATATAAGCCACAACTTCACGATGTTTATTTAGTAAAGTCAGGATCAACAGTTGGAAAAACTGCCATAGTTGAAACTGATGAACTATTTAATATATGGTCACCACTAGCAGCAATGAGAACCGGAGATATTTCGTATCCGTACTATTTATATTATTTACTTCAAACAAAAAAACTTCAAAATCAAGTAAAAGATAAAGCATCTAATGGAACACAGCCTAATTTAGGAATGCGCGAGTTAGAAAAATTCAATGTCCAATTTCCAAAAATTGAAGAACAAAAGAAAATTGGCTCTTTTTTCAAACAACTTGATAGCACTATCGCTCTTCATCAGCGTAAGTTAGAAAAAATGAAATCTTTGAAAACAGCTTATTTATCAGAAATGTTTCCCGCTGTAGGGGAGAAAAAACCAAAACGTCGTTTTAAAGGATTTACTGATGATTGGGAACTGCGTAAGTTGGGAAAATTAGGCTCTGTAGCAATGAACAAACGGATTTTTAAAGAAGAAACGTCAGATGATGGTGAGATTCCTTTTTATAAAATCGGCACATTTGGTGGAAAACCAGATGCATTCATTTCTAGAGAATTATTTGAGTTATATAAGTTAAAATATCCTTATCCAGAAATTGGTGACTTATTAATATCGGCCTCAGGAAGTATCGGTAGAGTTGTCGAATATACAGGAGCAGATGAATATTTCCAAGATTCTAATATTGTATGGTTAAAGCATGATAATAGAATTGTAAAATCATTTTTAAAGCAGTTCTATAATATTGTAAAATGGCAAGGATTAGAAGGAAGTACAATCAAGCGACTCTATAATAAAAATATTTTAGAAACTGAAATTATTTTTCCAAAACCGGATGAACAGTTTAAGATAGGCAATTTTTTCAAACAACTCGACGACACTATCGCTCTTCATCAGCATAAGTTAGAAAAACTACAAAACCTAAAAAAAGCATACCTAAACGAAATGTTTGTATAAATAGGAGGTGAAAAAATGAGTAATGCACCAAAAGATGCTTCAGAAAAAGCATTTCAGGAAAATTTCGTGAAAGAACTTCAAAAGTATCAATGGGAAGCCCCTGATAGCTTAAACGGAAATAAACAAAAAGTAACAGTCACAGATTTAATCAATCATTGGCGTGGAGAACTAAATCGAATGAATTCAGATCAACTTGAGAACATCCCTTTAACAGATAATGAATTCAATCAGGTTATGACAAAAGTCACTCAAATCAGCAACAGCTATGAGGCGGCCAAACTTCTAGCAATTGAAGAATCTAAAGGAAAGATCGATGGGATATATCGTGATAAGCAACCTGGTGTTACGAAAAATCAAATAACGTTAACCATTTTTAAAAAGGCTGCAATCACTGGTGGTGATTCGAGTTATAAGATAGCTCGAGAAGTAGAATCGGAGAATGACAATCGTTTTGATATAATCTTATTAATTAATGGTTTACCACTTATCAATATCGAACAAAAACGTACGGACAAAACACTAGACGAAGCATTTGGTCAATTTATTCGTTATTATCAAGATGGTGAATACACCAATAATTTTATGGCGTTTTCTCAAATGATGGTCATTACAACTGAAATCGAAACTAGATATTTTGCTACACCAAAAACAGTTGATAGCTTTAATCCAAGCTTTGTTTTCCATTGGTCGGATAAAAAGAATCATGCGATTAATGACTGGCAAAAAGTGGTAGAGTATTTTTTAAGTATTCCAATGGCGCATCAAATGGTTGGGGATTATTTAGTTATTGATGAGGCAAGTGAAGAGGAAAATAGACGACATATGTTAATGCGTCCATATCAGGTTTACGCTTTACAAGCCATTGAAGGGGCAGCTTTTGGCTGGGATAATGATGGGATTCCCCATGGTGGTTTTGTGTGGCACACAACAGGATCAGGAAAGACCATTACTAGTTTTAAAACAGCCTTATTCCTTTCGACTCGAGCTGGATTTGATAAAGTCGTATTTTTAGTTGATCGAAGAGAGCTAGATAATCGGACAAGTGAAAACTTTAAAGCGTATGCAAAATATGAATCTGTTACAGTGGACAGTACAAAATACACCTCCCAGCTTAGAAAGCATTTACTTTCTGTGAACAGAGGAATTGTCGTAACAACCACCTTTAAATTAAATTCCTTAGTAAACGAATTAGTAGATACGCAAGATGACCGTTTGTCTAATAAAAGGATTGTCTTTATTATTGATGAAGCGCATCGGACAACGATGGGACAAATGATGGGAACGATCACGAAGTATTTTAAAAAGAACAGCTTGTTTTTTGGTTTTACGGGTACTCCTTTATTTGATGAGAATAAAATTAAAGGAAAGATTAACGAGAAAAGTGAAGTCATCAATACGACAGAAAAGCTATTCGGGAAAAAATTACATCAATATACGATTGATGAAGCGATTTCTGATGGAAACGTCTTAGGGTTTCATGTTGATTATATCAATACAGGTGAATTTAAAAGTCACGATGACTTACGTGAGCAACTTCTACCATTTGTAAAAGAAGAGAAACCTGAATTAAACGATCGAGAAGTGGAACGCTTTGTACAACAGTGGTCCAATGCAAAAGTCGAGCAACAAGCTAAGAAAAGAAAAATTCTACAGTACCAAGACGAAACACATATCCCACGAGTGGTAGAAGAAATTTTAAATAATTGGGACTCACAGTCACAGGGAAAAGAATTTAATGCGATACTGACTGTTGCCTACAAAGAGCGAGTGATTGCGTATTACGATGAATTTGAAAAACAATTAAATGAGCGAAATGAGCAGTTAAATATAGCGATGACGTTTAGTTTTGGAAATGAGAATGATCCGGATAATTTAGATCCTAAACTAGTTAAAAAAATGTTTAAAGACTATTCAGCTTATACTGGAATTGAATATATCGCTGGTGATAAAAAGCGTGGAGAAGATGCTTACTTTGAAGATATTATTGAGCGAGCACCACGTGGAGGAAGTGGACGTAACCCTAAAAATATTGACCTGATTATTGTAGCAGATCAATTGCTGACAGGTTATGATTCAAAACGATTAAATACACTTTATGTGGATCGTTCATTGGAACTACAGGGATTAATTCAAGCCTATTCACGTACAAACCGTGTGTTCGGTTCATCAAAAGAATTTGGTACAGTCGTTAATTTTCAGTATCCTAGTTGGACAGAAGAAACGGTAGATACAGCGTTAAAACTATATGGTAGTGGTGGAAAGAGTAGTCGAGCGATCGTTGACACCTACAGCACAGCTGTTCAGAAGCTAGAAATAGCTATTTCTGATATGATTCCGACTTTACCAGATCCAACCGAGTGGCATTCACTTAAAGATAAAGAAGAAGAAAAAGAGAATTTCATTTTAGCTTTTAAAGAAGCCGCAGAGCAATTGAATTTAGTTGAACAATATTATGAATTTAAATGGGATGATCGCTTATTTGGGCTAGATGAACATACATGGTTGAAATATGTAGGTGCTTATAGGAATCTAATTGATAAGGTAGGCACACCATCCCCGAACACCACGATTATTCCATTAGTTGGAAAAACTAAATTAGCAGGCACTCAGGTAATTAGTGCGGCTCATATACTTGGTTTAATTGGTTCAAAAGTGAGTACGGTTGATGGTATCCAAACAGTGAACACTGAGACACTTAGAATCATTCATGAACAAATTCAAGAATTAAGTGACATGGGTGAAGACAAACAAGCCAAGTTGCTAAAGGAGTTTGTGGATACTGAGTTAGTTCCAGGGCATCTATCAGGAAATGAAAATTTTGATGACTCTTTTAGTAAATGGAAACAAGAGAAAATTCAAAATGAAATTGAACAATTTTCTAAAGAATGGGGAATAGATAGTATAGTGCTTGCAAATTCTGTAGAGGCATATTCTATCTCTCAACCAGATCTAATTCCTTATATGGATGATTTAACGAAGCATGTTGATTTAACGAAAGCTAAAAATCAAACTGCGGGGAATAGATTAAAACATATTATGGTATTAACGAAGCTGCTTCCAGATTGGATGGCTGAAGTGAAACAACAATTTAAGTAGTTACTGACTTTTTGAATAGGGTTAGATGGATGTCTAACTTATTCCATTAAAGAACGGATGAATGTCTTTTGACAGGAATCCGTTCTTTTTTGCTTTCAAAAACAAAAATTAGCAAGAATAATTTTGAAATTAATGACAACCATCGTCTGATTGAATTAATGTGCTTTTTTATTATTACTATGTTATTTAAAAAAAGGTACTTTGAATAAATGTATATATATTAAAAATAAAGCGTTACTCTTTTTACACTGATAAGTCAATTTATAATGAGATTAGTTTGTTACACTATGTTTTAATTTTTAACATCAATTAAGAAGGTTTATATGATATAATGATATTAATATAAAACAATAAGCTTTTTTTGGAATTTATAAAATATGAGAGGGTTGAAAAAATGAATAGTTCTTTACTAAATTACCAACTTAAAGAGGATATAGAGTTTGATGGAAATGTTTGGACTGAAATGAATGTTAACTACGAAAGAATTCTTTCAGAAGAGGATCTGGAAACAGTTTTAACTTCTAAATTAATTTCCTATAATGTAGAAATAATTGACGAGTTGAGTTTAGTGAAGAAAATTAAACCAAATAGCGACGAAACTAAAGAAACAAAAGTAAATAAGATTGTACAAGCTCTAGAGGAAGAAGAAATTAGCGATTGGTTACTCTTATTAGATTTTTCTGTAAGAAAACGAAAATCAATTTTACACATATATGTGGAACGCTTTAACGTGAGATATAATCATTTTCTACCTCAAATTATAGATATTTTTGAACAGGATGAAAAAAGAATCATAGATATTTTTATAGATTATCTATGGGCTCAAAAAGCTTCAGGAAGTACTTTTAATATAAATGGTGGGGAGTTAGATATTCAACGCCTGTATGATGCATTGAAAGATATAACATCATTAGTAAAATTTTCTGAAGGTATTAGTAATAAGCATTTAAAGCTATTATACAAAGTGCATTCTGTTTCAGAAATTGATAATAGTATTATAGTGCATATTTATCGACAAAAAGGGGATTCGACTTTACCCGATTTTGATGAAGCAGTTCGTAATAAAGAAGTGGAGTCGCTATTGTTATTGTTTAATAGTGAGGAAAACATAATTGAATTTAAAAGAACATCTTTAAAAGATTTGGAATTGATAACTGATTATTTTGAAACGGAATTCAATTTAGTTATTTCAGAAATTGAAGACGAAGTTTTCACTAATTATGAAAGCAATAATGTCAGAGAGGCATTTTTGTATGGAAGACCTGTAGAAAAGAATTTTGAATATGAGGTTGAAGAATTTCGTATTAACGAAATTGTCTTCCGGACATCAAATTTGAAATTTATGCCTGAAATTAGCTTAAAAAATGAAAGAAATAGCATCATAGAAGCAACACAAGAATTATCGGATAAAAAAATTATAAGATTTGATAGTCTAAAAAATATAAAATCTATTTTGGTAAATATAAATGGTCATAAGCGAAAAATTCGTCCTAGCATTCACGAAGATGGAAATATAACTCTATTATACAATGATGGGGATTTTGATAAAAATACTAAAAAAATGTTTGAAAACATTTTTCAGAGCTATTTTGGTATTCCGTTACTTAGAAAACTTTCTAATACACGTTTTAGAGAGGGGAGAGCTGAAAAGGTTGATTATTTGATGAGTTTATCTTTAGAAGATGAGGTAGAATATAATGATCAATCTATTTTAAAGGAACTAAAAGATCAACAGTTTATTCATATCAATAACGAAAACAAGTATTACTGTAATTCTTGTAATCTCGAAGTTTTACAATCAAACGAACAAGTTATTTGTGAGTGTGGATCAGATAGTTATTCTATTAAAGAGATAAAAAATATAGAGATTGATAATGAAAAAGCGACAAAATTTGTTATAGATAAGTTCTGTAATATATTTGGTTTTGAGAATGAAAAGACTAAAAGTCAAATGAAAATTAGATCAAAGTCATTTAATTATAATCTGTTAAAAAAGAATACGAATGAACTTGCGCAGGTTTTAGTAGTTGATACAAGACTAACTAATAATGAAGTGAAGCATCTCATACAGTCATTAACACCAACAATAATTGTTACTCTTGGTGTGCAAAATAAAGAAGTTGATAATCTAAAAGAAAAAGGCTTATTTGCAATAAGTTTTGGCGAATTGTTTATCGCTGAGGAAAGTTTAATGAATTTTGATAAAGTACAAGCTGAACTAAATGAATTCTTTTTACAAAAGAAACTTTTATGTACAAAAGCTGCTGACTATTCAATCAAGCGCTTAAAAAAAGTATTCATAGAGAATGAGCGAAGCGATTATACAGAGGATGACTTTGAAGATGATGTTTTTGCACTATTAAAGGAGTTAGTCCCTAACAGTGTGAAGTGGGGGAAAGAAAAGAAGGGAAAAGCTTATCCTGAGGGAATATTTGCTATCTCCACTAGAGATACTTTAAACAAAAAAATAAATATGTCTTTTTCATTTGATTGTAAGTTTAATAAAGATGAAAAAGGATATGATTTAACTAGTAGTGAGAAGCGTAAGGCAGTTGAATATGTAGAAGGATTGAATAGAAGCTCATACATAAATCGATTTAGTGATTCAAATTATTTGAGCCTGCATATTTTTGTTTCAAACAAGTTTAAGGAAAAACAGAAAGTAACTATGAAAAATCATTTTGAAGAGCATCTTGATACGCTTATTCCCACTAAGCCAGCCTTTTTGACAATTTCATGCTTAATACACATTTTTGATTTTTACAGAAATCATTTTGAAGAAATAAATAAAGAACGAAATGCCTTTTATGCTTGCTTAATAAGAATTTTTCATATGCAAGAAATAACAATAAAAGGAATCGATGAGATTTTTGAAGATGTATTAGATATCGATTTATCTGAAAATAAATTTCTTAATGTAGATAAGGTAAAATTAATTAAAAAAGCTGAAAATTAACAATTTTCAGCTTTTTGTTTACATTAAATCTTCTCTCTCTGAACCATCCTCGCCACAATCTCCTCACTCTCCTTCAAAACCTCCTCAAAATCCCCAGAAAAAACCTGATACAACTGCTGACAAGAATAATACCGCAGCGGCATTTCCTTCTTATTCCTCGTAATCTTCCTATCAAAAAACTCATCCAAATAAACCAACGACTTCTGCTGAGATCGAAGCTTGATCAACTCATTTCGCATATCCAAAATATCTTGATAAGGTATTGCCTTTAAATTCTGTTCTTTACTCATCATTACACATCCATCCTTTTTTTGTAAAACTACAAAAAAACGATCAGACCTATCAGTTCCTCATCGTGCGCGATAGTTCATCAAAGAACGCATATAATCGCCAGAAAGAAGAAAGTATACACTAATAACCCTAGACAAATCCATCAAAAATAACTATAAAACATTCGAGTACTTCGGAACGTGCTATCGTCAACTCATATAAGCAGCGTGAGGCTGTTTATTTGGAGCATTGCAACGTGATACTAGTTAGTCAGGTTGTAAGGTACCGTTTTTTATTTTTCTATTTTTAACTCCGTACATTATTACTTTATAAAAAATCAATCATAGAATAGAAACAAAAAAGGCATTGGCACAATGTCCAATACCTGAATAAGCCAATAGTATCTTAAAGAAATCCAGCAATCCTTTCTAATTGTGCTCAAAAGCTAGTAAAAGTAACAGTTAAATTCATTGAGACATTCTAACTTTTTCTTTTTTCATTAATTGATCAAGCTGCGTTTCTAAACGATTAATACAAGTTGAATAATCATTCATAAATGTACCAAAAATCTGGGATATAGAGTAGTATTCTTTCACAATCTTTTTCTTGTCCAGCGGTAATTTCCTGTTAGCAAAATGAATATCTACGATCTCTAAAATTTTTGTCCATGATTCAAGCTGTTCGAGGGTATCTTTCATGGCATACATGTCTTGGTATGAAACTTGTTTGATGGGTTGGTTGTTCGCGGTTGTTAAAAGCTCTACTTTTTCTTTTTTCATTATTTTTCCTCCATATACTTTGTTTGAAATTTAAAATTCATGTCTATGTAAACAACACTGTAGGAATATTATACTATATGATGGTTATGTAGACAACAAAAAATTTGATTGGAGGTATCGTTTTGAATAAAAATGATTATGAATTAAAGGTTGAGATTTTAATCAATAAGTTGTTGGCTGAAAGAGGAATGTCTTTGAGGGAACTTGCCAGATTATCGGGAATAGAACCATCAAATTTAAGTAATTTAGCCAATGGGAAAAGAGAAAGAATTTATTTAGAACATATCGAACGTATAGCAGAAGCTTTGGAAATCACAGATATATCAAAAATATTAAGACTTACAAAGAAATAAAAATATTGAAGGAAAAATAAAAGAGTGTATAGAAAATAAATTTATTTCTATAAGTAAATAAGGTTTTTACAGAAACTGAATTAAAAAAGATATTGTTCTGTGTTCATGTGTGTCAGTTATTATTATCATAAGGTTGAGTAACGTTCTAAACTTGAACCTACTCAGCTTTTTTATTAACTAAAATTCGACATTTTCCATTATAATCTATATTAATTTCCGTCATTATGTTATATGATTTAATTGTAAATGAATAATATGACAATATGTGAATATATTTTGATAGGATGAAAATAGAAAATGAAAAAAATTATTGATTATTACAAAACAAGCCTAGAACAAGCTTCTTTATCAGAAGTAAAACCAACAAAAAATAAATCACTCCAAATATCATTTCAAGACTATCTTACTGGAGTTGTCAAAAATCTAAATGATGAAACAATAGATCGCTTATTTGAAGAACATGAGGAAGAAATTGAAGTTTTTCTTTTTCCAATTCAAATGCAATCTGGCTCTGGTAAATCTGAAAAACGGTTATATCCTTTGATTATCCCAGCAAGTCTGTCTAAAAATGGCGAGTTGAAACATGTAGCCTATGGTGTTCCTTGGATTCCGAGAATGTTACTTGCGCCTGTAGAAAATTCGAAGCTATCTGTAATCGGTGAAAATGATGATTATCTTCAATTTATAGAAAGCCATTCTTTTCGGGAACTATCTTGGAACGAATACACTCAGTTGACAAATGAATTGTTTGAGTATGTAAGCAAACAAAAAATCACAGATTTAACTGAAATCGCTTGGTTCAAGAAAGTAAATGAAAATGTTTTAGTATTCAAAGGTGCATCAAATGGCGGAGCTGCTCAAAGAATTGTAAAACTATATAACTCAATAGCAGAATACAGTGGAGATTTGCCATTATTAAACAATTTTTTAGGTAGTCAGAATAGCTCAACAGATCCTAACTTACTATCAGAATCAAAGCAAAAAGAAATGGATAAGTTTCATTTAGGTCAAATGAAACCAACTTTCGGACTTTCTCCTAGCCAGCGAGAAGTAGTTCGACATATGAATACATTAAATAACGGGGAAATCATAGGAGTAACTGGTCCTCCTGGGACAGGAAAAACGACCTTACTGCAAAGTATTATTGCTACAAACTGGATTAAAGCGGCTATTGATCAAAAGCAACCGCCAATTTGTATTGTTTCCTCAACCAACAATCAAGCTGTTACGAATGTCATTGAAAGTTTTCAAATAGATAACAGTCAAGGAACTAATTTTGATTTAAATCATTTCCCTGATTTTACAGAATTATCTTCACTAAAGAAAAAATTCAACCTGTTTGAAAAACGCTGGATTCCTGAACTGGATAGTTATGGTCTATATATTGTTAACAAAACAAAATATTCTGAAGAATCTTTAGCAGCAATGAAAGCAAAGATTAGTAGTGATAATAATGAATTCTTAGAAAGAATGGAATCAATAGAGTTTTTAGAACAAGCAAAAGTGTATTTTTTATCGAATTTTGAACAAATGTTTAATAAAAAAGACTGCACCATTAAACATGCAAAAAAAGAAATTCATCGTTGGCTGGTTACGTTATCTAACGATTTGGAGGATCTTGTTGAATTTCATTCTAAAAGAAAAAACTATAAAGCATTGACAACAGAAATAAATAATCTTTTGGATGAGCTTGCTGATTCAATAGATAAAAATCAACTAAAGATCACATCCTTAAAAAAAGTCTGTTTTGAGTGGGAAACTTTTAATTCCAAGGCAAGTAATATTTTAGATATTGTTCCACATTTAAAACAAAAACGTGAACAAGAAAGAAAACAGAAATTCTGTCAACTCAATGAGCTTTCCTCAATTGAGGAGTTAGAAAGCTTATTAAAAAAAGAAAAACGGTTAGCAAAGTCTTTATTAGCAAAAAAAGAGCAACTATCAACGAACTACAAAACTATAAAGAATGAAGAACAACGCTATCAACTGCTCTTAAAAAGATACCATCTAAGTCAAGGGCTAAGATACGATGAACTTAACGAACACTTAGATAAAACGATTCGGTATTTACTATTTGTGTTTAGTACGCATTATTGGGAAGCAGAGTGGCTTATTTCCATCGAAAAAATGAACAAAAAAGAGCAGTTAACTAATTCTGTTAAAACAATAAAAGAATACCAACAAAGATGGCTCAGAAGTGCTATGTTGACACCTTGTACTGTTGGAACACTTTACCAAGTACCAGTATTTTTCTCTTATGAAAATAAGCCAATGTTTAATTTTATTGATTTATTAATTACGGATGAATCAGGACAAGTTAGCCCTGAAATAAGTACTGCTAGTCTTTCACTTGCAAAAAAATATTTAGCAGTTGGTGACACAAAACAAATTGAGCCTATCTGGAATATGGCTAAAGAAGTAGATAAAGGAAATATACTTAAACTACTTACAAAAAATCAAGATGAAATGTCACTATTCATGAATAGTGGACTATCGGCATCTTGTGGCAATTTAATGAAAGTTGCCCAAAATAGAAGCAAATTCCATAAATATACACATTTAAGTGGTGGTTTATTCTTAAGTGAACATCGCAGGTGTCTACCGGAAATTATCACTTATTGTAACGCTTTGGCATATGATGGAAAGTTGGAAGCTAAACGAGAAGAAGAAGAGAATTATTATAAAGATAAATTACCACCTATGGGCTATGGACATATTATTGGAAAAATGGCGCGAAAAGATAATAGTATGGCAAATATAATTGAAGCGAGAACGATAGCAAATTGGATCAATGATCAAAAAGATACATTATTGGAAATGTATAACAAGCAAACCATTGGAGAAGTTATAGCAGTAGTTACGCCTTTTAAAGCGCAAAAAATTGTAATAAACAAAGAATTAAAAAAATTAGGATTTAAAGAAAATGAGATCGTTGTTGGTACAGTCCATGCATTGCAAGGTGCTGAAAAATCTGTAGTGATTTTTTCGACTGTTTATGATTTTTCTTATAAAGGTACCTACTTTTTTGATAAAAGTGTTCATATGTTAAATGTTGCGGTATCTAGAGCAAAAGATAGCTTTTTAGTTTTTGGTGATACAAATATTTTTAGTTTAGAGGGAAATTCGCCTTCTTCGCAGCTAGCAAAAATAATTTTTGCATCAGAATACAATGCCATTCGTGGATTAGAAAAATACAATAAAGCAGCAGAAGGAAATGTCCAAAGAATAGAAGGTGCTTCTGCTCATGACGACTACTTAAAAAAACTGCTTAATCGAACCGAGAAATGTATTCATATAGTTTCGCCCTATGTATCTTATTATACTTTAAAAAATTATTGTCCGGATTTATTGAATTTGATAGGAGAAAAAGTGAGAAGTGGAAAAGAGATTTTTATCTATACATCTCCATCTATCAACCAAAGTAGGAAAGCTAGTTACGAAGCTGGTATGAAATTGTTAGAACAGACAGGTGCCAAGTTAATTGATCTGAATCGGGTCCATAGCAAAATGGTTATTGTAGATAAGCTTGCTTTAGTAGATGGATCATTCAATTGGTTTTCAGCTAGCAGAGAAGAAAGTTATCACTATTACAATTGGGATACTTCTATTGTTTTTTATGGTAAAGACGCTGATGAGATGATTGAGAACCGATTGGAGCTATTAAATGAAAGAATAGTTAAGTGAATTTAAATTATTGAAAAATAAAGTAAATAGGAATAGTTAATTTGTTTTTGTTTACGTGGAGGAAAAGGAGAAAGGTTATTTAAAGTAAAAAATTGAAACTGAATAGGTTAAATTGTTCAGTTTCAATTTTTATATTGTTATTATTTTGCAAGAGCATATTGTTCCATTTTCAAGTATGTCAGTTACTATTTATCATACTAAATATTTCGTCATAGCCCTATAATTATTAATACACAATTTTAAACAGTATAATCAGGGACTTCTACTTTATCGATTTCTTGATAAGGCGCCAAAGTAGAAACCATTAAAACGGGTTCGTCATAGGCGTTTTTTACATAATGCACTTCTTTAGGTTCGATATGAATCATTTGTCCGGCAGATAAATGGTGAACTTCATCATCGACATATACATCTACTTTGCCTTCTAAAATATAAAAATTTTCTTCCATAATATTGTGATAATGTGCTGGGAAATCTTGTCCGGCATTAAAACGAACTAAAGCAAAATTGGAGCGCGGGCCTTTCATTAAATATTTTGGACCGCTATCGCCAAATCTGTAATCTTTGTCTTTTTCATCTACAATAAACATTCTTTTTCCTCCGTTGTTTTCATATTTTTCGTGATAATAGCTGCAAAAAAGTTATTTTACTCCTGGCGCTATCCACATATAATTAGTAGCGCCGCTATCTGAAAGTGCCAGCTGAGATTGGTAAACGGTTTGCCAGGTTTGATAGGCTTCCATATAAAGCATGTGATTGTCGGCATCAGGATAATAAATAGTATCAAATTCGATTCTCTGCGTTGCTTCTGACAGGGAAGGGAAAAGACCGGTTCCAACTCCAGCCAGCAGGGCAGCACCTAATGCTGTCGCTTCTTTTTCTTTTGGTGTTTTAACAGGAATGCCCAAAATATCACAAATGATTTGGCACCAAAGAGAGCTATAGGAGGAGCCGCCTGCAAATATTACTTCTTTGGGAAATTCTCCGGTTAAATTAGCGACTAATGATAAATGTCCGTACGAAATTAAACCGGCATTTTCCATGATAGAGCGATAAAAGGTATATTTATTAAATTTTTCTGGATCAATTGTGAAATTTGTAAACGTAGGAGCAGCATGTTTCAAATTCACAAAATCCATTAAGTTAGCAAAGGTACTGATCATCCCGTGAGAGCCGGCAGGGATCTGCTGGGCTTTTTTATCTAGGAGCGTATAAACAGACACACCTGTTTTTGAAGCTGCTTTCTTTTCTTCTTGACAAAAAGCATCGCGAAACCAGCGCATCGTTAAGCCAGCATTCCAAGCAATAGCTTCAAACTGCCACAATTTGGGCACTGCATGGCAATTAACACGAATGCGAGCTTCTGGGTCAGTTAATACTTGGTCTGTGTTAAATTCGTATTGCCAAAAGCTGCCTCCAAAAAGGGCTGCTTGGTGCGGCTGGGTAATGCCGATGCCGATGCAACCTAACTGTGCATCGCCACCGCCGGCTACTACAGCTGTAGTGGTGGACAAACCAGACAAGTGAGCCGCTTCGGTATTTATTTGCCCAATAATGGATCCGCTTTCAAAAACCTCTGGGAAAATTGTTTCTTTAAGACCACATAAATCTGCCAGCTGAGGTGCCCACGTTCGTTTTTCCAAGTCGAACAAGCCGGTAGTACCGGCGTTACTAGGTTCGGTGCTTAATTTTCCGGTTAATTTAAAGATGATCCAGTCATTAAGCATACTTATATAAGACAATTTTTCGTATAATTCAGGTTCATGTCTTTTAACCCACAGTAATCTAGGAATGGAACTAAGGGCAAAGGTTTGGCCGGTTTGTTTGTAGAGTTGTTTTTCTAATTCAGGATAGTGTGTTTTTAAGAAAATCGCTTCTTCCGTGCTGCGGGCATCGACATTTGAAAAAGCCATTAGTTCATTGAATTGCTCATCATAAAGAACAATGCCTTCTCGCATGGAAGTAGTGCTGATACCGACAATCGCTTCCGGGTCGATTGAATGATTGATTAGTAAATTCTTGATACAAGTGACAATAATTTGCCAATTCTTTTTGAAGTCAAAATCAATACTCCCCGTATATTGTGGATTTGGCCGGTGATACCATTCGATTTGTTCGATCGCTTGTTGTTTACCATTTTGATCATAAATAACTGCTCGGAAACTACCTGTTCCGCCATCTAAGGCTAAAAGTAATTTTTCAGTCATAGTGTCATCTCCTCAAAGATATTCAGCAGTTGTTTCATCGGTAATGATCGTGTTTATATAACCTCCTGTTAAAGCGGCGCGGATAGCGTCAATTTTTTCTGCTCCGGCGGCCACAGCAATCACATTGTCTTTCTCTTTTAATTGCTCCAAATCGGTGCTAACGAGCTTTTCTTCAATTTCTGAGTCGATTAACTGCCCGTTTTCATCAATAAAGTGCATAAGAATATCCCCAACAGCGCCTTGCATTTTTAATTTAATAAAATCATTGTTGGTTAAAATATGAGAGCTTAAAACAGTAGCTTCGTCATTCATACCACCGATGCCGACAACTGAAACCTGTGATAAATTATTCATCTCGATAATTTCTTTTACAGGTGCTTCTTTTTTGATATTTTTCGCTGTTTCTTTAGAACTCATGAAAAGTGGAGTTGGTAAAAGATATAAGTGAGCTCTAAAAATACTGGACTCGTTATTAGGTAAATAAGGCGCTACACCTCCAGTCATGGAAATAATTGAAATATTTTTGTTTGAAATGGTTGCTAAATTATTTAGGATTTTGCTGACCGTATCACCGTATCCCATACTGATATATGCGTTATCTGTAATAAGATCATTAATGTACATTGCTGCTGCTTGGGCGATTGTATCATTGACATTTTCTTTAGCTGAAAATGGTACTACAAAAGCATCTTTTAATTGATATTTTTCGATTAATTTGGTTTCCAGATTGATTTTCTTTTTAGCTAAGGTCGAAAATTGAAATTGAACAATTTTTCTTTCACGAGCGGTCTCTAACATCTTGATAACTTTGATGCGAGTGATATTTAGCTGCTCACTGATTTCTTTTTGAGTTAATTGTTCGATATAGTACAGCCAAGCAACTTTAGTTAAAAGAGAATTTTCATAAAAATCATTATTAGACAATTTATTCACGCTCCTAACAAATGTATAATTATTGTAACAATTGTTTTTGTTATATTCAAGTGATAACTAAAAGTATTTTAAAATTTAATCATTGACATCGCTTTAGATTGCGATTATTATGTGTGTATAAAGATCAAGAAAGCGTTTTCTTTTTAGACAAATGTTTTTATTTTTAACAAATGTAATAAAAGTGGAAGGAAGGATGAGGAATGAATGAGTGAGAATACCTTGTTAGATTGTCGAGCCATAGTGAAGTCATTTGGTGATAACCATGTGTTAAAAGGGATCGACTTATGTTTACACTCTGGTGACGTTATTTCTATTATTGGTGGCAACGGCGCTGGCAAAAGTACACTAATGAAAATTATCATGGGTATTTATAAAGCAGATAGCGGGAGCCTTTCTATTGGTAACAAGGAATTAAAGTCAATGAGCCCTTCAGTTGCGCTTGCGAACGGTGTCTATCTAGTGCCACAAGAGCCGATGCTGTTTGCAAACATGACTGTACAAGAAAATATTTTGTTAGGACTTTCAGGGAAAAAAGCTGACAATAAGCAGAAGCTAAATGAACTGATTGCGGATTTAGGTTGGAACATGGATGTCGATCGAAAAGCAATGACACTTTCAATTGCTGAACAGCAGTTAGTCGAAATTTTAAAAGGGATTATGCGGGAATCCAACATTCTTATTTTAGATGAACCAACCAGTTCATTAACCTTTAATGAAATTAACTCTTTATTTACAGTTATTGAAGATTTAAAACGTAAAGGTGTTGGAATTGTTTATATTACTCACCGTTTAAATGAGGTATTTGAAATTTCCACTAAAGTAGTGATTATGCGAGACGGTAAAATTACTTTAGAAGGAAAAGTTACAGAATTTACCAATGATATGTTGATTGCTGCTCTTTTACCTGAAGAAGCAAAGCTGGAAGAGGAAAAAGAAGAGGTGGAAAAAATTGTTGAAGCGAAAGGAGAAGGGCATCCGGTTTTAAAGATTGAACATTTATCGGGGAATGGTTTTTCAGATATAAGCTTTAAGGTTTGCTCCGGTGAAATTCTGGGCTTGGCAGGAGTAGTGGGGGCAGGAAGAACCGAGCTAGCTGAAACAATTTTTGGTAGAGATGAAGTTCATAAAGGACAAGTTCTCTTAGAAGACAAAAATATTACGGGTCTTTCTACGCGAAAAGTAATCGAAAGCGGCTTGAATTATGTACCGGAGGATCGCTTTAAAAATGGAATTTTTAAAATTAGCGATATTGGGATGAATATTTCATCGGCATCGTTACGTTCTATGGGCAAAATCTTTGTTGATCGTCATTATGAAAGGGCTTTATATGAAGAGTATAAGCATTCATTTAAGATAAAATCCTCCTCGCTTGACGAAGAAATTGGTACTTTATCTGGTGGGAATCAGCAAAAAGTGGTCATAGCCAAAGCTTTAGCTTCAATTCCTAAGCTGTTGATTTTAGATGAACCTACACGGGGGATTGATGCCGGAGCCAGAGAAGATGTGTACAAAATTATTTATAAATTGAAGGCTCAAGGAGTAGCAATCCTATTGATTTCCTCTGATATGGAAGAAATTGTTCAACTGGCAGATCGAGCATTAACCATGTATCGCGGCAAATTAAATGGAGAATATTTTGGGCAAGAGATTACTCCAGATAATTTGATGAGTTCTTCATTCGGGGTTACAAAGGAGGCTGTTTCATGAAAAAGCTTTTAAAATCAAGGGAAATATCTTCAGTAGGAGTTATTGTTGCGATTTTCTTATTGGTAGGCTTGTTTAATCGTAGCTTTTTATCAATGAACAATATTTTTCAAACGATTAACGGAAGTGCAGTTTATGCGGTTGTAGCATTAGGGATTGCTTTTGTCTTGTTTACTGGTGAAATTGATGTGTCAGTTGGCGCAACGTTGGGATTTTCGGCAGCTCTTGCAGGAACTTTAATTAACCAAGGGGTATCAATCCCCATCACCTTTTTAGTGGCTATTTTGTTTGGCGTGTTTATTGGGATTGTTAATGCCATTGGTGTTCTGTTTTTTAATATCCCTTCAATTATCATGACATTAGGCACTAACGGTATTGTCAGAGGCTGCATTTACGTGTTTACAGGTGGAAAATGGATCGAAAACTTGCCGATTGCCTTTAAAAGCTTAGCACAGAAATCTCTTTTTGGAAGTATTTCCCTATTTTTTGTCAGTGTTTTGGTATTAACGGGAATATTGTATCTGCTGTTAAACCAAACGGAAACAGGCAAAGCGTTCAAGGCGGTTGGGGATAATATCGATGGAGCTAAGTTAATTGGCATTTCCGTAGTCAAAACGAAGGTCTTAAGTTTTGTTTTATGTGGAGCCTTTGCTGCGCTGGCAGGTGTTTTCTATGCTAGTCGGGTTGGTTTTATTACACCAACTGCCGGCGTAGGTTACGAAATGACGGCCATCGCAGCTTGTGTCATAGGAGGCATTAACTTAAACGGAGGAGTTGGTACTGTTTTTGGTAGTGTAACGGGAGCCATTATTATGGCTTCAATTAGTCGAGTGCTAGTGTTCTTAGGCTTTCCCTCAACCTTTGACAATACGATCACAGGCTTGATTCTGATCATTATTGTGGTTGTTGGTGCTGTGATGAATAGACGATCAATTGAAAAACTTAGAAAAGAACGCCTATCTGCAAAAATAGGATAGAAAGGAGTAAGTCCATGGAAAGTATAAAAAGTTCTAAGCGACCAGCAATAGAAAAGGGAAAAAACGATGATAGCGCACGTTCTTTTAAGTTTAAATGGCGTTGGGAATATTTTTTGATTTTCTTATTAGTGTTAGAGGTTGGCATATTCGGCAGTCTTAACAGTCGTTTCTTCAATCCAGTTGTTTTAATGGGAAGTATCACGGATTTTATGCCGATCTGTATTATTTCACTTTTTGTGACTTTTGTGATGATTACTGGAGGAATTGATATTCAAGCAGGTTCAATTGTAGGACTTACCTCGATTAGTATCGGTTTGCTGTGGTCAGAAGCTGGCGTGAATATTTGGCTGGCGCTTTTGATTGGGATAGGTATTGGAGCATTGTGCGGACTGCTTAGCGGGACTTTAATTGCAACAACTGATGTTCAACCGATGGTAATAACATTAGGCGGTTCCTTTCTATTTTCAGGAATTGCGGTTGGAATTACCAGCTTAAGCTCTGTTGAATCTTATAAAGGAATCAGCGGTTTTCCTGATCATTTTATGAATTTATTTAGGGGAACGATTGGCGGGATTTCTAAGCAAGTAATTCTCTTTCTTCTATTAATTGTGATTAGCTATATTTTGCTGCATAAAACACAGTATGGCCGAAAAATATTTTTGATTGGGGTAAATCGAAACACCGCAGAATATTCAGGTATCAAGTCAAGTTCGATTATTGCTAGTACCTATGTTCTTTCAGGAATCGCGGCTGCGATTGCCGGAATTGTGTTGACTGCCTATTTAGGTACTGCCAAAGCAGATTTTGGGAAGGAGCTGACATTACCAATTATTACGGCGGTCGTTTTAGGCGGAACATCAAATTATGGTGGGAAAGGAAATGTTTTAGGGACAGCGCTCGCTTCGTTGGTGATTGGAATTATGCGTTTTGGTTTATCAATGTCAGGTCTCAACACTCAATATCTGGATATCCCAGTTGGCATGTTGCTGATTGCTGCTTTAATTTTACGTTCATTTATTGACGGCGGTCTTATTGCTAAAACAGTGAAGAAGGTTTTCAAAAAAAACAAAGAACATTTTAGCTAATATAAACTGAAATAAGCATCAATAAGATTTACACGATATATCTGTTTCAAATGAAAAGACCTAATGAGGAGGAAAAAACTGATATGAAAGCAAAAAAATGGTTAGGCATGTCGTTGATTTTGGGGTTAGCTGTAGTTGGACTGAGCGCATGTGGTGGGGACAACAAAGAAAGTGAGGGAAATAGCAAAGAAAAGACAGTAGTCTTTATTCCAAAGCTTTCCGGAAACGCTTTTTTTGAATCCGGTAATGACGGTGCACAAGAAATGGGGAAAAAGCAAGGCTTTAAAGTCAAATATGATGGGAATCCAGAAGCTTCTGTTGCTAATCAGGTAACGATTGTTAACAATGCGATTCAACAAGGAGTAGATGCCATTTCTATTTCAGCAGTAGATGCAACTGGTTTAGATGATGTTTTGAAGCAAGCCGAGGCAGCCGGAATTGCGGTGACTACTTGGGATTCTGATGTCTCATCTGATGCGCGAAAATTAATGGTGGCGCAAGGAACACCAGAACAGTTGGGTGACATGTTGGTAGATATGGGCGTAGATGCGTTGAAAAAACGAGGGGAAGACCCGGAAAAAGATACGATTAATTATGTTTGGCATTACTCTCAATCCACAGTACAGGATCAAAATTCATGGCAAAAAGCTGGTGAAGACTATATCAAAGAAAAATATCCAAACTGGAAAAATGTTGCCCCAAAAAATTATTACAGTGAGCAAAATGCAGAAAAGGCAATTACTGTAGGTGAAGCCATTCTTTCGGCACACAAAGATATTGACTTGATTATTTGTAACGATTCAACCGCTTTGCCAGGACAACTACAAGCTGCACAAAATAATGGCTTGGATAAAAAAGACGTAACTATTACTGGTTTTGCTTCACCAAACTCTATTCAAGATTATGCTAAAGCGGATATATTAGAAGAATGGGGATTGTGGGACGTCAAAGTTCAAGGCGGTATGGCTGCTTATTTAGCTAATTATTTAGCGGAAGGAAATGATTTAAAAGTTGGCGATAAAGTAGATATCCCGGATGTAGGAAGTGTGGAAGTAATGAACAACTCTGTTTTAAATCCGGACGCTAAAGATAGTAAAGACAGCGGTGTGGTGATTATGCCTGAAAGAACCGTTTTTACTAAAGAAAACATGGGAGATTATGATTTTTAATCTAAAAATTATTAGGAGGAAATAAGACAATGGCAGATATCGATGGAATGAAAGTGGCAAAGGATTATCATTTAGATGTACCAGCAAAAGTGACCGGAGATTTCCATGTAAAAGGTGCTAGTAACGCTGAGTGGGGTATGAAAAAGCACTTATCCAATATTTTTGATAAAAAAAGCGGCAACACGGTGATGTTTGCCTTTGACCATGGCTATTTTATGGGCTCAACTTCCGGATTAGAACGACTGGATATTATCATTCCTGAAATCATGGATGAAGTGGATGTGTTAATGGGAACTCGGGGCGCATTGCGGACAAGTGTTGATCCTGCTTGTGGAAAAGCGATTGCCTTGCGAGCAACATCTGGTTCTTCTATTTTATTTGATGATTTGAGTCATGAAATAAACGCAGTTGATATTCAAGAAGCAGTACGCTTAAACGCAGACTGCTTGGCAGTTCAAACCTTTGTCGGCGCTGAAGGTCAATTGTCCAGCTTACAGAACCTATCTGAAATGGTGAATTTAGGTTCGCGCTACAGTATTCCTACTATGGGGGTTATCGCAGTTGGAAAAGAAATGGAAAGAACCGATCGTTTCTTCAAATTAGCGACCAGAATCGTAGCAGAATTGGGTGCTAATATTATTAAATCTTATTATTGTGATAACTTTGAAGAGGTCGTTGCTGCTTGTCCAGTGCCAATTGTGGTTGCTGGGGGCAAAAAATTACCGGAACAAGAAGCGCTAACCTTGGCTTATAAGGCAATGAGCGGTGGTGCTAAAGGGTTGGATATGGGCAGAAATATTTTTCAAAGTCAACATCCTAAAGCAATGGCAAGAAGTATTGGAAAAATCGTTCATGAAGGCTTTAATGATCAAGAAGCTTTCGAATTTTATAATGATATGGTGAATGAAGGATAAAAAGAGTAGTTGTGATTAACTATGTTGCAGTATAGAATTAGCTCTTTTCGAAATTCTTTGTTGTCATTTTTTACAGTCAAACAACAATTCCAACAAAGAGCAGCAAATTCCCCTCCCCCCCTTGACAAACACTACCCGATTATCAATAATGTAAGTGGTTGCGTTTAATGGAGATAAGCAAATGAATAAGATGGAAAACTGTGTAGATGTAAATCAGATGTACTCGATTGGCGAGGTTGCTAAGATTTGCAATGTTTCCCGCAAAACATTGCGTTTCTATGAACAATTGGGGTTAATCACACCGGATTATGTTTGTTTGGAAAATGGGTACCGTTATTATACGGAAAAGACAATGAATTTGATTCCTGTCATCAAGTATTACAAACAAATGGGCTTTAAGCTGCAGGAAATGGGTAATGTGCAGAATACTGGCGATTATTTTTATCAGGAGACGAATTTCTTAGCGAAGCTATCTGAGTTAAAACGTGAGGAGCAGCGAATTCGCAATAGCTATACGGCTGTGTCGGATTGGCTTGGTTTGCTGAGAGAAGGCTCGATTGCGATTGAAAATCAGCTGAGTAATGTGAATGTGAAATATTTGGATCGGGAAAGCTATGTGTTTATGGAGCAGGATTTTTGTTATAACTACATGGATGCGGTCATCAATATTCCTTGGGTCAATTACTTAGAAGAGCAGGGCTGTGAAATTACGGGTCCGGTGATTCTTCATTTTGAGAATTGTGAGGAAAAGATGCACTGTAAGTCGCGGAAAATGAAGGTGATGCAAAAGCCTGTCAGTATAGCAAATAGCGAGACGCCGTTGACCTTTTTTGGCGGTCAGATGTTTTTGTCCAGTTATTATTTAGGCGATCCTTCGAATGTCTGTCAACAGTATCAAAAGATGTTGGAATGGGCCAAAGCAAACGACTATCGCTGCTCAGATGAGGTTTATGAACGTTATGTGATCGATTATTGGTCAACGATGAATGCGGATAATTTTGTGACGGAGCTGCTGATTCCTGCGGAAAAGCTGCGCAAATAAAAAGAGGAATAAAACGACGTGTATCATTGCTGTTCTATACAGGAATGATATACGTCGTTTTTAGTTAACTCAATGAAAGGTTGTCCTTAGGGGCAATCTTTTTTATTTGTTATTATTTTTGGAGATATACATTGTAAAGTGAGGGCTTTTGTTTAATATTTGCGTTATTTTATATTTTTTAGATAAGTAAAGAAAGTGAAAAAGTGAGCAAGGGTAAATAGTGTTGTTTTGTTTATTGTGAAAAAAGCAGCAAATGCATTTTTGTCTGCCAAAAATATTTCATTTCAATAAATAAAATGACTCTTATTTTTTAATTGTTATAAAACAGGGATTTTATTGGATTATCCGTACTACAACAGCGGTTGATTCTCATTTATAAAGATTAATTGAGAAAGAGCTGTCATGGTAACATAGGTAGTTTATATTTTAGAAAAAAATCTTCTTGACTACTCCCTTAAGGGAAGCCTGTAAAGTAAGTGATAGCAATAATGAAACCGTTTTACGGTAACTATTAGGAGGAAGCAAACATGAAATATGATGCATTAGGAATGGTAGAAACAAAGGGCTTGATCGGATCAATCGAAGCAGCAGATGCAATGGTTAAAGCGGCCAATGTTTCACTCGTTGGAAAAGAATTTGTCGGTGGTGGTATTGTAACGGTCATGGTGCGTGGTGATGTTGGTGCAGTGAAGGCTGCGACAGATGCCGGTGCAAGTGCGGCAGAGCGTGTAGGTGAGCTGTTATCCGTTCATGTGATTCCGCGTCCGCATGGTGAAGTGGAAACAATTTTACCAGCAAATAAACAGTAAGGGGAAACGTCGATGAATAGTGAAAAAAGTATTCTGGGTGTAAATACAAATGCAGATTTAAAAATGAAAGAGGTTAGCAAAGGGTTTCAAGTGAAAGGAATTACCAATGGCCTCGTTTCAGGAATCACTTACGGTATTTATTCAACGTTAGTTGTGGTGGCTAGCGGGTATGATCCGCTGATTAGTGCAGCAGGCTTTTTAGCGGCACCGTTTGTTTGTTCAGGCTTAAACGACTTTTTTGCCGGTGTTTTTCTTTTGTTTTATAACGCAAAGCATGGACGGTTAAAGGAAATCATCCGCATGCTTAAAACGAAGCCGGGAAAAATGCTGGTGATCGGCTTTTTATTAGGTGGACCGATCGCAAATGGCGCCTATCTTGTTGGGTTGGCGATGGCTGGTGCGTATGCGATTCCAATTTCAGCGACTTGTAGCTTGTTTGGCGCTTTGTTCTCTTGGATTTTCTTAAAGCAAAAACCAACAGCCAGAATTGTTTTGGGTATGGTGGTTTGTGTGGCAGGAGCAATCGTGATTAATTTGGTCAAACCGGAAGGCGCACCGAATTTTACTTTAGGAATTATCTGTGCCTTGATTGCAGCTGTTTCATGGGGCTTGGAAGGTGTCTTTTCAAGCTTTGGCGGCGCGATGATCGATACCGATGTTGCGGTCAATTTACGTGAATTAGTTTCCGGCTTGTTCGTCATGATTTTAGTGTTGCCGTTTGTTGGCGGTGTTGGACTTTTGTTTAAAACCTTAGCTGCTGGCACGCCGGTAATGTGGCTGTTGTTGTCTGGTTTAAGTGCAGGTATTTCTTTCTTAACCTGGTATAAAGCGAATGCCATGGTAGGAACTGCTGTCGGTATGTCATTGAATGTGACTTATGCGTTTTGGGGTGTGATTTTCAGTGTCCTTTTCCTTGGACAAACCGTAACACCAACGATGGTAATCGGGTCAATCGTGATTGTGATCGGTGCAATTTTAGTGACGATGAATCCTTTAGACCTCTTTAGAAAGGGGGAAGCGTAAATGCTTTTACCTAGTCGGACAGCAGTTTTAAATCAGATGTATGATCAAAGAGAATTCGATGTAAAGAAGATCATGGCGGAATTAAAGCCTCAGTATGGGCATGAAAAACAGTTTAATGAGAAATTATATCTGGAGCATTTAATGGCATTGGAAGCAAATGGTTTGGTTGAATTAACGAATTATTGTTTAGATGAGCAAGGAGAATTACTGATGTCGTATACGATCACAGAGGAAGGTCGGACGACTGTAGAGAAGTATATTGATAAAACGTATCGCTTGGTGTGATCGCTGGGCTGAGTGAGTGGAGGAAGGTTCTAAGGGAAATAAGGATTTTACTATTTTATTGAAAATTTCCTATTTTTTAGTCGAATCTGAACGAGTCCACTTCACTTTTATAATATCTAGCTTCGTGGGTTAGCTCTTCGGAAAAAAGATAAAATTGGTTTGTGTCAGAGAGCGACACAATCAAATTTTCCTATTTTTCTGCCAGAGCTTACCAAACCCACTCTGCTTTTATAATATCTAGCTTCGTGGGTTAGCTCTTCGGAAAAAAGATAAAATTGGTTTGTGTCAGAGAGCGACACAATCAAATTTTCCTATTTTTCTGCCAGAGCTTACCAAACCCACTCCGCTTTTAATTTATCCAGCTTCGTGGACTAAACTCTCGGAAAAAAGATAAATTTTAAATGAGCAAATAACGTTCAGTTAAAATTTCCTATTTTTCAGTCGAGTCTAAACGAGTCCACTTCACTTTTATAATATCTAGCTTCGTGGGTTAGCTCTTCGGAAAAAAGATAAAATTGGTTTGTGTCAGAGAGCGACACAATCAAATTTTCCTATTTTTCAGTCAGAGCTTACCAAACCCACTCCGCTTTTAATTTAGAAATGGGGGATTTTTTTTGGTTTATCGTGGTGAGGAGGCGTTGGGGCTGATTGAGACTGTTGGTCTGGTTCCTGCGTTGAAGGCGTGTGATGAGATGTTGAAGGCCGCCGATGTTGAATTGGTTTCTTATGAAAATATTGGTTCAACGTTGGTGACAATCATGGTTAAGGGTGATGTTGCTGCGGTTGAGGCTTCGGTGGCTGCCGGGGCTCGCGCGGCGGAGGCGATTGGGACGTTGACTGCTCAAAATGTCATGCCAAGGCCGATTCCAGCTGTTGGAGAGATCGTTTCTGTTCATGCAATAGAAGCTTAATTATAGGGGGAAACAAATGAAAACTTTTGAAGCGATTGGCGCCATTGAAACGTTTGGCTTAGTCTTTGTTTTAGAAGCCTGTGATGCGATGTGTAAAGCGGCCGATGTTGAATTGGTTGGTTATGAAAATGTGGCATCCGGCTATATTTCAGTTATTGTGCAAGGAGATATTGCTGCTTGTCAATCTGCGGTTGAGGCAGGGGTTAAAGCCGTAGAAAGTATGGGAGCGGAGGTTTACAGCTCGGTTGTCATTGCGGGTCCGCATCTTGATTTAAATAAAATTATTAATCGCTATCAGTTAAATACTCTTTTATCTGAAGAGGAGGGAGATGCAGTTTAGATGCAGCAAATAGATAAAGATCTATTGGCGATTCAAGAAGCACGTATTTTAGTTGAAACAGCACGGGATGCTCAATATTTAGTGAAGGATTATAATCAAAAGCATTTAGATCAGATTATCAATCATCTATTGGAGCAGGTAAAGCCTGAAATTAAAGGCTTTGTTGCAGCAGAAATAAAGGAAACTCAGCGTGGCTGTGCACAGGACAAGGAAACGCTGATCAATCAATTTTTAGCAGCTTTGACGGAAGAACTACCAAAACAGCAATGTGTGGGTGCTCTTGTAAAGGATTCTGCGGGGAAGATTTTACAAGTCGGTGTACCAGTCGGCGTGATTCCAGTCCTACTGTCCAATGAAAATGTTGTTCTAAATACTCTATATAGCTTAATTATCGGTATTAAATCCGGTAACGCGATTTTAGCCGTTCCAGACCCACAAGCACTTACGACGACCTCTTTAGTCGTAAAAAAAGTCAAGCAAATTTGTGAAGCGAAGGGACTGCCAAAGGGCTGTTTAAATTGTGTAGAACGTGTAACCGAAAACGGGGTAAAAGAAGTATTGAATCATCCAGAAACGGCAATGATCTTGGTGATTGGAAATTCAAACTATACGGACGCAACCATCAACCAAAAACCAATTATTTATGGCAGTTCCGGAGCAACTCCTGTTTTTATTGAACGTTCAGCAGTAATTAAAGTGGCTGTGGAAGCAATCATTCAAAGTCGTTCCTTCGATCATGGCTTGTTGCCGGGAGCAGAACAATATTTGATTGCTGAAAGTGTCATCGCATCAGAAGTAAAAATGCTGATGCAGCACTCGGGAGCCCATTTTCTATCGCGAGAAGAAGAAGCCAAACTTTTGGCGCTGCTTCAGCCAAAGGATAATAAGATCAATCCTGTTTGTGTCGGGAAAAATGCGGTTTGGCTGGCAGAGCAGGCTGGCTTTTCGGTTTCTGAAAAGACAAAGGTTTTAGTTTCTGAACAACAATATCTTTATGAAGATGATCCTTTTGCGAATGCAATGAAATGCCCAGTGCTGGCCTTTTATTTGGAGCCTGACTGGATTCATGCCTGTGAAAAATCTATTCGTCTTTTAAAAGAGAAAAATAATGGACATTCACTAGCGATTCATTCCCAAAATACCACGGTACTGAATGAATTTGCCTTAAAAAAACCAGTAGGCAGAATGATTGTCAACGCACCAGCCGGCTTTGCCAGTCTGGGCTTGAATGCTAATTTACCATTATCGGTAATTTTGGGTGGTTTTACAACAGGTCGAGGCATTAGTGCTGAAAATGTTACAGCCGCCGATCTGACCTATATCAGGCAAGTCAGTTATCCAATAAAAGCTCCTGAACCGACAACTGCAGAAACTGTCGATAAACAATTACTAGAAAAAGTGTTACGAAAGATATTGGAAAAATAATAGGATATAAAGTGAGGGAATACGATGGATATTAAAGAGTTTTCAGCAAAATTAGCTGAAGCAACGAAAGAATTAAGTCCTGAAGAACAAACGGCATTAATGAAAATGTTTGCGACTGTTTCAGATGACTTAAATACACCGAGTACCACTAGCGGCGGATTTTCGACTGACGGACAAACAGGGATTCCGGCAGGGATCACACCTCGTTTAGAAGCTTTAAAAGAAAACTACTTAAAACAAGTACCGTCAATCACTACCCACAGAGCACGGGTAATCACGGAAATTGCGAAAGAAAATCCCGGAATGCCTAAAAATATTTTGAGAGCAAAATCATTCAAGCGCTGCTGTGAAACAGCACCTTTAGTTATTCAGGAGAATGAATTGATCGTTGGTGCACCAAATGGAGCACCGCGGGCCGGATCATTTTCTCCCGATATTGCTTGGCGTTGGATGGAAGATGAAATTGATACCATTTCCGAACGTCCGCAAGATCCATTCTTCATTTCTGATGAAGATAAAAAAATCATGAGAGAAGAGCTGTTTCCATTTTGGAAAGGGAAATCCATTGATGAATATTGTGAAGATCAGTTCCGTGAAGCGGGCGTTTGGGAGTTGTCAGGCGAATCCTTTGTCTCTGATTGTTCCTACCATCAATTGAACGGCGGTGGTGATTCTAATCCAGGCTATGACGTAATTTTAATGAAAAAAGGCATGCTGGACATTCAAAAAGAAGCCCAAGAGCAGCTTGAAAAGCTGGACTATGGCAATCCTGATGATATGGAAAAAATTTATTTTTATAAATCCATCATCGATACAGCAGAAGGGGTTATGATTTACGCCCGTAGAATGTCTGAATACGCAGCTCAATTGGCGCAAAAAGAGTCAGATCCTAAACGAAAAGCGGAGCTGCAAAAAATCTCTGAGATTAATGCAAAGGTGCCGGCACATAAACCAGAAACCTTCTGGGAAGCAATCCAAGCGGTTTGGACCATTGAATCGTTGCTAATCGTTGAAGAAAATCAAACAGGGATGTCGATTGGTCGAGTGGACCAATATATGTATCCATTTTTTAAAAATGACTTAGCGACAGGTAGAATGAATGAATTCGAAGCCTTTGAGTTAGCGGGCTGTATGTTGATCAAGATGTCAGAAATGATGTGGATCACCAGTGAAGGCGGTTCTAAATTCTTTGCCGGCTATCAACCATTTGTCAATATGTGTGTCGGCGGTGTTACCCGTGAAGGCTATGATGCAACGAACGATTTGACTTATTTGCTGATGGATGCAGTTCGTCATGTCAAAGTATATCAACCGTCGTTAGCGTGCCGCATCCACAATCGTTCACCTAGAGAATATCTGAAAAAAATCGTTGACGTGGTTCGTGCCGGAATCGGTTTTCCTGCCTGTCACTTTGACGATACGCATATCAAAATGATGCTGGCAAAAGGGGTTTCTATCGAGGATGCGCGTGATTATTGCTTAATGGGCTGTGTGGAACCGCAAAAATCAGGTCGTTTATATCAATGGACCTCCACTGCGTATACCCAATGGCCGATTTGTATTGAATTAGTGCTCAATAATGGCGTGCCGTTGTGGTACGGGAAAAAAGTTTGTCCTGACACAGGAGACTTAGCGCGCTTCAAAACTTTTGAAGAGTTTGATGCAGCGGTTAAAGAGCAAATCAAATACATCACGAAGTGGTCATCCGTTGCAACGGTGATCACGCAAAGAGTTCATCGTGATTTAGCGCCTAAACCATTAATGTCATTAATGTATGAAGGCTGTATGGAAAGCGGCAAAGATGTAGCCAGCGGTGGTGCGATGTATAACTTTGGTCCGGGCGTTGTCTGGTCAGGTCTTGCAACATATGCAGACTCGATGGCGGCTATCAAAAAGCTAGTCTTCGATGAGAAGAAATACACCTTAGAAGAATTAAATCGTGCCTTGAAAGCGGACTTTGTCGGTTATGAACAAATTCGTACAGATTGCTTAAATGCACCAAAATACGGGAATGATGATGATTACGTTGACTTTATTGCTGCCGATTTGATTCATTTTACAGAAAAAGAACACAGAAAATACAAAACATTGTATTCAGAGTTATGTCATGGGACGCTATCGATTTCAAATAATACGCCGTTAGGACAATTGACTGGGGCATCTGCGAATGGTCGCAAAGCTTGGGTACCATTGTCAGACGGTATCAGTCCAACTCAGGGTGCTGATTTCAAAGGTCCGACAGCGATCATTAAATCGGTTTCTAAAATGGCCAATGATACGATGAATATGGGCATGGTTCACAACTTCAAAATTATGTCAGGTATGTTAAGTACGGCGGAAGGTGAAGAAAGCCTGATCACCTTGTTGAAGACAGCCAGTGTTTTAGGCAATGGCGAAATGCAGTTTAACTATTTAGATGATGAAACATTGTTGCAAGCGCAAAAGCATCCGGAAGAATACCGCGATTTAATCGTTCGCGTGGCAGGTTACAGTGCCTTCTTCGTTGAGCTATGTCAGGATGTCCAAGATGAAATTATCAGCCGGACAATGTTAACGAAGTTTTAACACTGGAGGATGAAAGAAATGAATAACCCGAGCATGGAAACAATCGAAAGACAAGTCATGACTTTTAATGTACAGAAATACAGCTTATACGACGGCCCCGGCATTCGCACGATTGTCTTTTTCAAAGGCTGTCCGCTGCGGTGTCAGTGGTGTGCGAATCCAGAAGGTCTGAGAAGAAAATTCGAGGTAATGTATAAAGAAAACGTCTGTAGTAACTGTCGCGCTTGTGTCGATGTGTGTCCGGTGGGAATTCATTATGTGGACGAAAACGGCAACCACCAAGTCAATCGGGACATTGCTTGCACCGGCTGCCGTGCCTGTTCAGATGTATGTCCGATGGCTGCTTTGAATATTACCGGTGAGCTTAAATCTATTTCAGAAGTGATGGAAATTGTTCATGAGGACGATGAATTTTATGAACAATCCGGCGGCGGGGTGACGCTTAGTGGTGGTGAGTGTACAGCTCAGCCGGAAGCAGCCTTGGCTTTACTTCAAGCCTGTAAAGCGGATGGTATCAATACAGCAATCGAAACCTGTGGTCACTCTAGAATGGATCGCTTGCTCAAAATCGCTGAATATGTGGATCTTTTCTTATTTGATCTGAAGCATATGGATCCCGTTCGGCATAATGAATTGACCGGAATCAGCAATGAAAAGATTCTGGAAAACTTAAAAGAGATTTTAGCGCAGGGACATGATGTGCAAATTCGCATGCCGATGCTAAAAATGATTAATGACAGTCAACAAGAAATTCAAGCCATCATTGAATTTTTACTCCCATACAAAGAGTACCCGAATTTTCATGGCATCGATTTATTGCCTTACCATAAATTAGGGGTCAATAAATATGGACAGCTTGGCATGGAGTATCCGGTAGCCGGAGATCCTTCATTATCAGATCCTGAGCTTGATCAAATTGAAAGCTGGATCAAAGACTATGATTTTCCGGTGAAAGTTGTTCGGCATTAAAAGAATAACGTGAGAAAGGAAGCGAGCGAATGCTGGAAAATAAGGCACAGCGGGTGATAGAAGAATCCGTTCCGGGAAAACAAGTAACCTTGGCTCATGTGATCGCTTCACCTATTAGTGAAGTTTACGAGTCGCTGGGTGTTGAAGAAACAGGTGCAATTGGTATTTTAACCATTTCTCCTTTTGAAACTGCGATTATTGCCGCAGATATTGCCGGTAAAAGTGCAGGCGTGACGGTCGGTTTTCTTGATCGCTTTACTGGTTCTGTTTTATTGACAGGGGACGTTCAAAGTGTGGAGGTGGCGTTAAGTGCTGTTGTCAGTCTTCTAAAAGAGCGCTTGGATTATGCAGTCGTTCCGGTAACCAAAACATGAACAAGCGCCTACTGATCATTGGACCTAAAGGCTGTGGCAGTCACATCATTGCTCAGGCAATCGAGCAAACTAAAAAGCCGATTCGTAAAGTGGCGAATCTTCTTTATACAAAAAAGACGATGCTGGTTCCAAGCCAATACTTGGAAAGCCCGTGGATGCATAAACATATTATTGCCCTACAGCAGGAAGCCTATCAGGCGTTGTTTCTTTTACCGCTGCAAGCGACGAAAAAAAGTTATCCGCCTAATTTTGCTCAAGCATTTAGAATTCCCATCGTTGGCGTCATTACTTATAAGCCAAGCGACTATTCTGAAGAAAAAAGGGCTCAAGCACGATGCCTGCTAAAAGAAATAGGAATAAAAAAGCAGCAAATGTTCGTTGATTTGACTGATGAACAAGCGCTGATCGATTTTGAACAAGCGATGAATCATGAATAAATCAGAAAGGAGGCTAAATTTTGTTTAATCAATTTAAAATGCCGACAAAAATCATTACCGGAGCTGGCAGCATCTCTGAAATACAAACCTTAGCTTTAACCCGAGTTTTGATCGTCTGCGATCCTTTTATGGAACAAAATGGCACTGCGGCCAAATTGGGGCAATTATTAAAAGAAAAAAACAGCAGCTTTAGTATTTTTTCTGAAATCGTACCGGATCCAACCATTGACATTGTAACAAAGGGCTTGGTTGAAGCAATTCAGCTGAAACCGGATGGAATCATTGCTTTAGGCGGCGGATCAGCGATGGATACAGCGAAGGTCATTCGCCAAATCTATCTAACTGCCGAAAAAGATGCAGCGGTTCAATTAATCTGTATTCCCACGACCAGCGGAACCGGGAGTGAAGTGACTGCTTTTGCCGTTATTTCCGATCCAGCTGACCAAAGTAAATATGCATTAGTTGATGATCAGATGATTCCTGATTATGCCATATTAGATCCGCTACTAACCGTCAGTGTACCGAAAAATGTTACTGCTGATACAGGAATCGATGTCTTTACTCATTGTATGGAGGCCTTGGCATCAACGAAAGCGACCGATTTTACCGATGCTTGCGCGGAAAAAGCATTGAAAATAATCTGGCAGGATCTGGTTTCGGTTTTTAATCATGGAGAAAACATTGAGCTGCGTGAAAAAATCCATAATGCCTCTTGCTTGGCTGGAATTGCATTTAGTGAAGCGTCTCTAGGTATTTGTCATAGTTTAGCTCATGCATTGGGCGGACGTTTCCATATTCCCCACGGTCGGGCAAATGCGCTGCTTTTGCCTCATGTAATCAGCTACAATGCTGGTCTGGAGCTTGAAAAGGAACTGCCTTCTTTACAGCAGTATCAAAAAATAGCAGAGAGCTTAGGCTTTAAAGCGGGGACTTCTAAAGCAACTGTTCACGCGATGATCACAGGGATTCAACGGCAGTTTAAGCAAATGGATATCCCTAAAAGCATCAACGAATGCGGAATCGATCCTGAAGAATTTTTAGCAGCTGTTCCGGAGCTGGCCGAAAAAGCGTTGGTGGATAAATGTACTTTGACCAATCCACGAGTGCCGAAAAAAGCAGATCTTGAAGTCATCTATCAAAGGCTGCTAAGAGGTGGTTGTTGATGCACTTTATTACAGAAAGCGAACTACAGACCCGTTTTCGCAATGAACCGTTTCACCAATTTACGTTGACAGAAACAGAACGGTTAACACCTGGAGCGAAACAATTTTTGCAGGATAAAAGAATCGAGCTGATCATGCGAAACAAAGAGCTATTAAAAGAAGCAGAAGATGAGGAAAGCCTCATTTCTGTGGCCTATCAAGAGCTTCTTTCTGCGGAGCTATTTGAAGCAGCTGTGTTAGCAAAGGAAAAACACTTGATTGTAGGTCAAAAATTACTCTTGTTACAAAAGAAAATCATGGCGATCTTTACGAATGAAGCTGCGGGTTCCAATGAAGGAGAATCACCGGTAAAATCCTCACTATTTCAATTTGAGGCGATTCATATTTTTAGTGAGCAAGGCTTATTACTGATTAAGCTCAAGAAAATTTACGGACTCATTTGTCTGATTTTAGCCGAAAATCCGCAATACGAATTTGCCTTAACCGCTGTGGTTCAAGAGCTTAGTGTATTAGTCAAACAATTAGTAGGGGATGCCGATGAATAATCAAGAATTAAAGAGCTGCAATCAATTGATTGCAGAATTTGAAAAAGTAGTCAAGAAACCAAAAAAACATCCTTCGAAAATATATTATACAGGCGTTGATCTGGGAACAGCGTGTATTGTTTTAGCGGTATTGGATGATCAGTTTCAGCCGGTAGCCGGAGCCTATCGTTATGCCGATGTGGTTCGTGACGGTATGGTGGTTGATTACCTTGGTGCAGTTGAAATCGTTAGCGAATTAAAAGCAGAATTGGAGCAGCAGCTGCAAACTGAATTATTCTATGCAGCAGCTTCACTGCCACCCGGAACGGACGATCTGGATGGCGGTGCCATTAAAAACGTGGTTCAAAGTGCCGGCTTTGAGCTAACCAATTTGTTGGATGAGCCAACGGCGGCTAATCAATTATTAAAAATAACAGATGGTGCTGTTGTTGATATCGGTGGAGGAACAACGGGGATTTCAATCATCGAAGCCGGACAAGTAGTCAAAGTTGCAGACGAGGCGACAGGTGGGACTCATTTGTCGTTGGTTTTAGCTGGTGCTTATAAATTTTCCTTCGCTGAAGCTGAGCTATATAAACGAGAGGCGCAACATCATGATGAATTATTGCCGGTTTTAAAGCCGGTTATTGAAAAGATTTCCTCCATCATTATGCAGCAAATTTCTGGCTACACAGTCAATGGCATCTATCTTGTCGGTGGAACAGCTTGTCTGAAAAATATCGAAACAATTATAGAAAAAACAACAGGCATTCCAACCTTTAAACCAAGCAATCCCATGTTTGCAACACCTTTGGGAATCGCCTTAAGTTGTACCGATCAAGTATTACAGTAGGAGGGGAAGAGATGGATTGTCGCATTATTAAATCACCAGGAGAAAATACTCTGGCAATTTTAAATCGTCGAAAAGGCTCCAAGGAAGAACTGGGCACGCCGGATGCCATCGGCTTGGTGCAAGGAAAATTGATCGAAATGATCTGTGCCACTGATGTTGCCGAAAAAGCAGTCGGTGTAACCATTGAAGACATCCGGGGAAGCTGCCCGCAAAATATGATTTTATTAGCCATTTTCGGTGATACTGCTTCGGTTACAGCAGCCATCGAAGAAATCAAACGTAGAGAGAAGAATAGCCAATGGTAACTGCAACCTTGATGGATAATATTTGGGCAACGCGCAAATCAGAAAAACTAAACGGCATAAAACTGATGCTGGCGCAAGTGACCGGTGGTGCGAGAGATGGCGAACGGATGGTGGTTTGCGATGTGATTGGTGCCGGTATCGGTGATCGCGTGATTATCGCGACAGGCTCAGCTGCCAGACGGATGCTGGAAGATGATTTGATTCCTATTGATGCTGCAGTTGTCGGAATCATTGATGAAAGTTGCGAGTCCGTATAAAAGAGAGTGTGACAGAATGAAAAAATTAATTTGTGCAGCAGATATTGAAGCCCTGCATAAAGAGGGGAAAAAGTCTCTGTTAATAACGAAACAAACAATTATTACGCCTTCTGCTAAAGATTTAGCAGAAGAATATCAACTTGCCTTTCAAATGCAAGCTGAACCAGAAGCAGCAATCAATCTAGCGCCTTATGAATCAATTTCTAAAGAAAGTTTGGTTTCCTTATTAAGACAATTAATAGCAGAAGCTGGCATCAATCCTGTAGCTAATTTGCCATTTGCTTATGAAAAACATACAAGCGGCATGAAAATAGTGAAGGGCACGAGCGTCAAACTCAACCCGGTACAGCCGGATAATCCGCGGCTTCGTTATCAAGAGCTGATTACACCAGCAGAAAGTCACTTTAGTGCCGGAATTCTAGAGATAGAAGAGAGTTCCTATTATGATGATACAATGCTGGAATCACTCAACTATGTCATTGCAGGAGAACTTCAGTTAACAATAGCGGGGACAACGTATACCGCCAATCAAGGCGATACTATTTTTATTCCTGAAAATCAGGCAGTTAGCTGGTCTACACCAAACAAGGTCACGATTTTATGCGGAAAATTGAAAGGTGTTGGTAAACAATGAAGCAAGCAGTCGGAATGATTGAAACGAAAGGCTTATTGGCGATGATTGAAGCTGCAGATGTCATGCTTAAATCCTCCGAGGTTCAGCTGTTAGGGAAAAATAAGGTCGGCGGCGGATTAAATACCGTTCTGATCACTGGCGATGTAGCAGCTGTAAAAACGGCGGTTCAAGCAGCAGCGGCAAGCGTCGAACGACTGGGCACGAATTTATTAGCCGGCGCGCATGTGATTGCCAGACCGGAAGTTGCGCCTGAGCTTTTTGTTCAAGCGAAAACGTTGGAAAAGTCCGAGCTCGAGCCAGTGGAGTTGGCCTCAGAAGAGACCATTGAAGTCGTTGAAGTGATTGAACCAGAACTGCTTGAAGATAATTACGCTTTAGAGCAACACGAAGTAGATCCAAAAGAAGCCCTGATACAAGAGCTTAATCAAATGAAAGTCGTTGATTTAAGAAAATTAGCGAAAGAGCAAACCAATTTTAGCATTGCCAAAAAAGAAATCTACCGCACCAGTAAAGAAAAGCTGATTGCAGCGTTGATTGATTTTTTAATAACAAATGAATAGAGGGTCATGAATGGAAACTTTTGACAAAGATTTACGTTCTGTCCAGGAAGCCCGCGATTTAGCTCGCAAAGGTCAGGTTGCCGCAGAACAAATTGCGACTTTTTCGGAAGAACAAATTGACAAAATTTTACGAAGTATGAAAGAAACAGCAAGTAAACATGCCGCTTGTTTAGCAGAAAGGGCAGTAAGAGAAACTGGCTTTGGCAAAGTACTGGACAAAACCTACAAAAATCATGCAGCATCCACCTTGCTTTATGAAGAAATTAAAAATGAAAAGACAATTGGGATTGTTGCTGAAGATCCGGCGAAAGGAACCTTTGATGTGGCCGAACCCGTTGGATTAATTTTGGGAATTATTCCGTCGACCAATCCAACCTCAACTGTGATTTTTAAAGCGATGATTGCGATTAAATCAAGAAATGCAATTGTCTTTTCACCCCATCCATCAGCACTGGATTGTACAAAGAAAGCTGCTGAAATGCTGAATCGTGCTGCTGTTGCTGCTGGCGCTCCGGAAAATATTATTAGCTGTTCCTCAATTCCGACTATGGCAGGTACAAATGAACTACTCCATGCGCCAGAGGTTAGCTTGATTATTGCGACTGGCGGTCCGGGAATGGTTAAGGCCGCCTATAGCTCCGGCAAACCAGCTCTTGGCGTTGGTGCTGGGAACTCGCCGGCTTATATTGAACGAACAGCAGATGTGAAAAGCGCCGTTGCAAAAATCATGGCATCAAAAACCTTTGACAATGGCACAATCTGTGCTTCAGAGCAGTCAATTATTTGTGAGAAGGTCAATGAAGAGGCGGTTATTCGTGAGTTAAAAGCACAGGGCGGTTATTTTATGTCTGCAGAAGAAACAGCAAAGGTTTGCCAGCTCCTGTTTAAAAATGGTCATGCCATGAATGCAAAATTTGTCGGTCGCTCTGCCACAGTGATTGCTGAAGCTGCCGGAATTACAATTCCAGCGGATACTAAAGTTCTGATTGGCGCACAAGACGGCGTGGGTGCAGGCTATCCCTTGTCCTTTGAAAAACTGACGACTGTTTTAGCCTTTTATGTTGTCAATGACTGGGAAGAAGCTTGTCACTTAAGTATTGAGCTTTTACAAAACGGAATTGGCCATACGATGAGCATTCATACCAACGATCGGGATATCGTGATGAAATTTGCAGCAAAACCTGCTTCAAGAATTTTAGTCAACACCGGCGGCAGTCAAGGCGGTACCGGAATCAGCACAGGATTGCCAATTTCCTTTACCTTAGGCTGTGGCACCTTCGGCGGTAGCTCGGTATCAGAAAATGTTGGACCGAAGCATTTAGTAAATATTAAAAAAGTTGCGTATGGCTTAAAAGATGTAACTACTTTAGTTGAAAACGATCCTACCTTTACTTTCGATGGAAAAGCTGATAGTCAGGTATGTGCAACAACGACCAATTCAACTACAAAAGCATCTGGTGTAACTCAGATAGCCGATAGCGATTTAGAAACGTTGGCGAAGGTTGTCCGTCAGGTATTGTCTGGAATGAATCAATAGAGAAATGGGTTGAATAAATGAATAATTATGAAGAGATAATCAGGCTGGTACTGGCAAAATTAGCAGAAACGAATCAGAATGCAGCGGCTGAGAATCCAAATGCGATTCCTGTAGGGATCTCCAATCGTCATATTCACCTGTCACAAAAGGATGTGGACAAATTATTTGGTCATGGCTATCAATTAACCAAATTAAAAGACCTCTCTCAACCAGGACAATATGCATGTAAAGAAACACTGATGATCTGTGGACCTAAGGGCATGATTGAAAATGTGCGAATTTTAGGACCTGTCAGAAAACAAACCCAAGTTGAAATCCTGCAGAGTGATTCGTTTAAAGTCGGTGTCAAAGCACCTTTACGCTTATCTGGGGATTTAGCTGGGAGTGCCGGAATCACGTTGATTGGTCCCAATGGATCGATTGAATTAGCGGAAGGCGTGGTTGTTGCCAAGCGTCATATTCATATGCTGCCGGCAGATGCCGAGCGTTTAGGCGTGTGTGATGGTGAAACTGTAACGATTGCCTTCACCGGCGAGCGTGGCGGGACATTGAACAATGTGATTATTCGAGCAGTTGAAAATTCTGGCTTAGAATGTCATATCGATACAGAAGAAGCAAATGCACTTGGGGTAAAACCCGGAACCACTGTTGTTATCCAAAAAAATTAATATATAACTTTAGGAGGAAATGTAAATGAAATCTGATGCTTTAGGAATGATCGAAACAAAAGGACTAATTGGTTCTATTGAAGCGGCTGACGCAATGGTTAAAGCTGCCAATGTTTCACTCGTAGGAAAAGAATTAGTCGGTGGCGGAATCGTCACAGTAATGGTTCGTGGCGATGTGGGTGCGGTTAAAGCAGCAACCGATGCAGGTGCTGCCGCAGCTCAGCGTGTTGGTGAGCTATTATCTGTTCATGTTATTCCACGTCCGCATACCGAAGTAGAAAACATCTTACCGACAGAAGCATAATCAGAGGTTGAGTCAAAGGTCGCTTAGGCTTGAGCAATTGGAGTAAAAGACGAGCAATACGCTTTCTGTATTGAACGAATTTTATGAAATTGCCGAAGAGCCTGACATTTGACCACCGTATAATCAGAGGGTGAAAAGGTGAAGCATAGCATTTAATTGTGCCTCACCTTTTTATTTAGCAACGAAGCAAAAGGGGGACAAAATGAATAAAACAGTCATTATCGGATCAAATCATGCCGGGATTGCCGCCGCCAATACATTGCTGGATCAATACCAGAATCAAGAAGTCGTAATGATCGAAAAAAATTCTAACCTTAGTTATTTGGGCTGTGGAACAGCACTTTGGGTTGGTCGGCAAATCGATTCTTATGAAGGCTTATTTTATACGAAAAAAGAAGATTTTGAAGCCAAAGGAGCTAAGATTTATACCGAAACAACCGTGGAAAGAGTGGATTTCCAACAAAAACAGGTTATTTGCACGTCTAGCACGGGAGCCACTTTTTGTGAAAGCTACGATACCCTTATTTTAGCAACCGGTTCTAAACCGATTGCGCCAACTATTCCGGGCGCACAGCTGGAAAATGTTCATTTTTTAAAACGATTTCAGGATGGCCAAGCTGTTGATCGCCTAATGACAGAGCCCAAAATCAAAACTGTAGCGGTCATTGGTGCAGGCTACATTGGTGTCGAAATTGCCGAAGCAGTCAAGCGCAGAGGAAAAAAGGTACTGCTTTTTGACGGAGCCGACCGTTCTCTGCCGAGTTACTATGATCAAGAATTTACTGATCAAATGGATAAAAATCTGTCAGAAAATGGCATTGAACTTCATTTTGGTGAAATAGCCAAAGAATATAAGGGCACAAAAGCCATTGAAGCAATTGTAACCAGTAAAGGCAGCTACAACGTGGATTTAGTGATCAATGCTATCGGCTTTTTACCCAATAATGAGTTGGGTAAGGAACATCTAGAGCTGTTTCACAATGGTGCGTATTTAGTAGATGAATATCAGCAAACTAGTGATCCTTCCGTTTATGCGGTGGGAGATTGCGCTACAATTTATTCAAATGCACTGAAAAAAATCAGCTACATTGCTTTAGCGACGAACGCTGTTAGAACGGGGCTAGTTGCCGGTCATAATATAGGTGGAACCAAGCTAGCCTCCTCAGGTGTTCAAGGATCGAACGGTATCTCGATTTTTGGTCTGAACATGGTTTCAACTGGGCTTTCCGTAGCAGCCGCGAAAAAAAATGAGCTTGAGGTATTGTACACTGACTACGAAGACTTGCAAAGGCCTGCGTTTATGTCAGATAATGCTGCGGTTAAGATCCGCGTTGTTTATGAAAAAGACTCGCGTAGAATCATCGGCGCGCAAATGTGCTCGCGAGCGGAGATTTCCATGGGGATCCATCTATTTTCATTAGCCATTGAGCAAAATGTAACGATTGATCAATTAAAGTTACTGGATATATTCTTCCTACCACATTTCAATCAGCCGTATAATTACATTACAATGGCTGCCTTAACAGCAGAATAACGTCAAAGACACAGTTGCCTGATTCGCACTGTGTTTTTTTTTATTTTTATTAGAAAGTAAACCTGTCCGTAATTTAGTAGATTACATTATTAAAATAAGTGATAGTTTTTATATCTTTTTCCAAGCTTTTTATAATAATAAGAAAATATTTGTAAAAAAAACCGATATTTCCTTTTGATTATGACGAAATAGAATAGTAGAATTAGGTTGAAAGGATGAAGTTTTGTATGTTAGGGAATGAACTTTTAACAGATAGGTATCGCTATAAATGGTTAATTTTAAGATATATTGAAAATTATAAGAATCATTTTTGTACGCTATTTAATTTAAGTAATATTTTAGAAATATCTTCCTATAAAGTAGAAAGGTATCTTGAAGAAATCAATGATGATTTAAAATTAATTGGAAGTGACAGCTCCGTTGAACTCACGTTTAAATCAGAAATTGTTTCGACAAGAATCGATCATTTGTTGCTTAAAAAAATGCGGATTAAGTACCTATATGATTGTGAAATGTTTACTATGCTTCATAACTTTTTTGTAAGTGAACTGCCGATTAAAAAACAGCTAGATCATTTACATATTAGCCAATCAGCGAGCTATCTGCTACATAGAGAATTAAAAGATATTCTTAGCGAGGAAAAATTGAAGCTAAAAAATAACCAAGTTTTGGGAAACGAGCTGGATGTGAGAAGTATTTTTTTTAGTACTTATTACGAATTATTTAACGGAATTAAGAATCCTTTTCCTGAAAAAATCCGCAAAATGAGTCTAGCTATTTTAAATCAGCTTACAGAACAGTTTTTGTTAAATATTCCTAAAACGAAAGAATTAAAGCTGCTTTTGTTTTTAGATGTTTGGCTGATACGCATCTCAAATGGGCATTATATGGATAAATCATATGTGACGTATGAAAGGCTTGATTTTACCCATTGGTTGAAAAAAATGTTGATCACTTTATACGATTTACCTGAAGAAGTAGCAGAACACGAGATGGCTTATCTGGCCATGTTTTTTCATTTTGAAATTGATAAGGTCACGTTTATTGATGATTATGCCGTTTCTGAAGCTTATGAGCAAGCAACGGCACTGACCAAAGAGTTTTGTCGCCTTTTTTCTGAGTGGTTTCATTATGAATTAACACAGCCGACTCTTTTAATGGAGTTAACGGATATCAATGTCAAATGGCTCATTTATCATTTTAGGGAGCAATCATTTATTGTAAAAGAAAAATTTAATTATTTTCAAGAAATCAATCCACGTTTAGATCAATTTATTAAAGCATTTATTCAAAAAATTGAAAAAAAGCAAATATTTCAATCAGACGCAGAACGCAACAAGCTTTATTATGATTATTTATTTTTATTAGTTACTAAGGTTCCTATAGAAAATATTGAGGAACCGATTTATATTTGTATCGATTTTTCGCATGGCAATAATTACAACCAATACATTCGTATCATGTTGAGTTCACTGCAGTCTATGAATATTTATTATCAAGAAAAAATTGATGCAGCTACCAATCTTTTTTTATCGGATTGCGCGATGGAAAATTTATCTTGTGAGCAGCTAATTTGGAAAAAACCGCCGACTTCTGATGATTGGAAAGATTTAGGTGAGTTACTGGTTATTATTAAGGAGCAAAATAGTGAAGGATAAGAATTTTGTCTGGCTGCTTCTGCCATTATTTATCGCTAACCAATCGACGTTTCCAATCATTGAATGGGACAATAAACAGGAAAAACCTCCCGAGTATCAGTTTGAAATTACTGACGAAGGTGAAAATGAAATCGTTATAACCAATGATACTTACGAGGCACACCAAGCCAAAATACGCAGAAAAAAATTCCAAGCGATTGAACAAAAAATGGCACGTTTAGAAAATGAAAAACCTGTTTTAACAGCAACTGACAAACAGATACAGTTAGGTCAAATTCTAGCAAGTATGTCTGGAGGCGTGTTATATGGTGAGAAAGAGTTTTTCAATTTTGAGGAGGCATTTGAAGAATGAAGGGATGGCATAAGGACAAAAAAAATAAGTAATCGCAATGAAAATACTGAATAAGAAGGGGAAAGAAAAAGTGAAAAAGAAACTATCGACATATTTTAGTTTATTGGTACTATTAAGTTCAGTTTTAATCATGCCATTAATAGGAATTGCTGAAGCAACCAGTGAAATGGGGGAAACGCCAGCAAGCAACACACCATTAACTGCCGTAGACACGACAACCAGCTCTCAACAGGAAAATCGTCAACAGGCTGATGCATCGGCAGCACTTGAAGAACACTCTATCTTTAACGAGTCGGAAACCGATCAACAGCAACAGACGGAGTCGACTCAGTCCGTCGAGCAACGAGCAAGAGCTCTGACAGTAAAACCGCGTGCAGCAGTCAATGATGTAATAACGGCAATGACTATCACTGATAAGGATGGCAATCCACTAGATCATGAAATCGGTCAATGGGAAAATTTTAGAGTAAACGGGACTTTTTCTTTGCCGAACAACCAAGTTTCAGAAGGCGATACTACGACCATCACCTTGCCTTCAGAGCTGAAGTTCGGGAATACGACTGCGTTTGATTTGAAGGATACGAATGGGAACATAGTAGCAAAAGCAGTTATTTTTCCTGACACAAAGCAAATTGTTTTGACGTATACAAATTATGCTGAAACACATTCAGATATTAGCGGATCATTTTTCTTTTATGCAGGTGTAGATACAACTGTCATTAATCAGCAGCAAACGGTTGTTACCTCGATTGATGTTGACGGAAAAGCCTTTCCAATTGGATTTGATTTTGAGGGTATTGTAAAAGAGGCTCATCCTATCTCAAAATCCGGCTGGTTTATTGATGGCAATGACCAGCAGCTGCAATATTATGTAGCTGTAAATCGTTCAGGCAAAGCGTACCCAAATGCCAAGGTAACGGATTTTATCAAGAGTAATGGTGTGACGTATTTAGCTGATTCTTTTAAAATTTACAAAGGCGAATGGCAGCGAAATGCTAATGATACGGACTGGGTTTTGGCAAATCGAGTGGATGTTACCGCAAATTATTCGGTAAACGTTGCTCCAGATAAACGCTCATTTTCAATTGATTTTGGTCAGATTGGCGCAAATGATCAGTTTGCGTTGTATTACAAAGCTGAAATGAGCTATAAGCCAGTAGCTGGGGAAGTTATCGAAAACACTGCCAGCTTATTGTCTGATAATGTCGTAATTAAAGAAGGAAGCGCGAATACTCTGTATCAAGCGGGCGGTGGTGCAGCGGAAGGATACAATTATACGATTCATATCCATAAACAGGATGAAATCGGCAATGCATTGGCCGGTGCGGAATTTGAAGTTGTTCGAGATAGAACTGGTCAAACGATCGAAACAATCACTACAGATACTAATGGAGACGGTCAGTTTACAAACCTATTGAAAGATAATTATACAATTAAGGAAACCAAAGCACCAAACGGATACGACTTATCAGGTGAGGAAATAAAGATTGCTCCTGCTGATTTTGATAGCAATAAAGAAGTTTTTAAAGATGTGGTAAATAAAAAGAGCGTCAGTTTGCCGACAAATATTCAGTTAGAAGCTGTAAAAGAATTAACGGGTAAAATTCTAGCAAACGGACAATTTAATTTTGAGTTATTGGATGATCAAGGTACCGTATTACAAACGAAAAGCAATGATGCTGCCGGAAAAATCAGCTTTGATCCAATTAATTATACGCAAGAGGGAACGTATGACTATACCATTCGTGAAGTCGCTGGAACCGACAGCACGATTACGTATGACTCGACTGAATACAAAGTGACGGTCACTGTTACCGATAATGGAGGACAGCTGGAAGCAACGGCCAATTATGCCGGACAAGCGATTTTCAAAAACACCTATCAGCCAGCAGCCGGTGACATCGTATTGGAAGCAAGTAAACAGCTGGATGGAAAGCTGTTGACGGCTGGACAATTTAATTTTGAGTTATTGGATGATCAAGGTACCATATTACAAACGAAAAGCAATGATGCGTCTGGCAATATCTACTTCGACCCAATCAACTATACGCAAGTTGGAACCTATAACTATACAATACGTGAAGTCGCTGGAACCGACAGCACGATTACGTATGACTCGACTGAATATAAAGTGACGGTCACCGTTACCGATAATGGAGGACAGTTGGAAGCAACAGCAAATTATGCTGGACAAGCGATCTTTAAAAATACGTATAAGCCGACAGCCGGTAATATCGTATTAGAAGCAAGTAAACAGCTGGACGGCAAGCTGTTGACGGCTGGACAATTTAATTTTGAATTAGTAGATGATCAAGGTACCGTATTACAAACGAAAAGCAATGATGCATCTGGCAACATCTACTTTGACCCAATCAATTACACCCAAGCAGGTACGTATGACTATATCATTCGTGAAGCAGTGGGAACAGATAGTACCATTACGTATGATGCAACTGAGTACAAGGTAACAGTAACAGTTGAAGATATTGCAGGACAATTAACAGCAACGGCAGTTTATGAGAAAACACCGTTGTTCAAGAATACCTATAAACCGGCACCAGAAAGCGCCGTATTAGAAGCAAGTAAACAATTGGAAGGGAAAAAATTAGCGAGCGGTCAATTCAGTTTTGAGTTAGTAGATGAACAAGGCAACGTTCTTCAGACTAAAGAAAACGATGCGCTCGGAAAAATTTATTTTGATCCGATTAATTATACAGCAGCCGGAACATACAAGTATATCATTCGTGAAGTAGCCGGAAACGACAATACAATTACTTATGATACCACTGAGTATCAGGTAACGGTTACGGTCACAGATCAGAACGGTCAATTAGCAGTAACAGCCTCTTATGCAAGTGAAGCACGCTTTAAAAATACGTATTCTGATCCTAGTCTGGGCAAAATTACCTTGAAAAAAATTGATAGCCAAACTTCTAAAGTCTTGGCAAACGCTGAATTTGAGCTGCAAACTAACCAGGGAACGACGTTAAGAACGAACATTGCCACTGGAGCGAATGGAAAAATCACGATTGGCAACCTAGAACCGGGTGATTATCAATTGGTAGAAACCAAAGCACCCAAAGGATATAAAATAGATAAAACGCCTGTGAAATTTTCGATTAAAAAACAGAATAAATCATCAAAGGAAAAAATAGTGGAGAAAAAGAACAGCAAAGTAAATCACGGCGTTCTTTTGAAGAAGATTGACAGTAAAACGAGTCAGACATTGTCAGGAGCAAAATTTGTCTTGAAAGATGCTGGCGGTCGTATCATCGAAGAGAATTTGATTACAGACGAAAATGGCTTGATTTACGTCGATCATTTAACTGATGGGACCTATCAATTCGAGGAAGTGGAAGCACCAGCTGGTTATCGTTTGGATCAAGCACCTGTTCCATTTAAAGTGGAGGCGGCTAAAGAGCAACTCGTTGAAGTGACGAAGAAGAATACGCCGCTTGCTCAAGGACGATCTTTGCCGAAAACTGGAGAAAAATTAACAAGGAACAGTAACTTTATAGGAATTTTGCTTATTCTGTCAGCTGTTTATGTTTATAGAAAGCGCAGAGTTCGAAATAGCTAAATAAAATAGAGTAGAAAAAGTGTAGTGACCCCAAAAAGTTAGACTTTTTTCGGAGTAGAGAAATCTACTCCGTTTTTTTATTTGTTGTTAAGCTGTTTTACTTTCGGTTATTCGA
>NZ_JBIYEU010000016.1:0-81869 GCF_044909655.1 Enterococcus sp. UD-01
CCATTGAAAACTATATCCAGTATTATAATCATGAACGAATGAAAAGGAAATTAAATAATCAAAGTCCAGTGGTGTTTCGAGAAGCAGCACAAAGGTGAATGTAACAACCTGTTTCATTGCATAAAAAAGGAGTGGATTTTTCCACTCCATAAAAGTCTAACTTTTTGGGGTCACTACAAAACTAAATGCTAGTTTTTCTCTGTTTTTTAGTCTTTGATTCTTTTGACATCAATCACCGTACCGGTAAAAGCATCAGCGATAAATTCGTATTGCACCATCACGCCGTCTTCCAAGCGAGAAATACCGCCATTGTAGGTTTTTGAATGAACCGCAAATTTCCGCAAGGGTTTTTTCTCAAATTCAATCCAAGAGCCTTCAATAGGACCTTCCTTTAAAAAAGCATTTTTGACATTTTCTAAAACTAAGTCAGCATCTAATGTACGTTTTTTTTGGTACCATAATGTAGAAGCGATCCCACTTATGATCCCCAGACTCACACCAATTGCCAAGCCGCCTTTAAAATAGCTTAATTCATTTTCTTCATTCATGGGGATAACCTCCGAGCCTTCTCAAGTGTTTGCTGAAACATTCAGCTTCAATTCTATTCTAACACAATCTATTGAAATATCGAAAAACAAAAAACGTGGGCAATTGAAAAATTTTGCGTTATAATTGATTGTGAATTCAGATGAAAGGAGTATCTGCCATTTCTGAAAAAGCTTATATCTCTTTCAGAAAAGAAAAGCGATTCCTGCAGTTGAAGACAATTTTTTCGACGAATCATCAGGACGTTGGCAGATAATACAACGATGGAAGAAAAAACATTTCAGCGCATCAAAGAACTAACAGAACTACAAGGGACCAGCGGATTTGAAGAGGATGTCCGTGCGTATATGAAACAAAAGATGGAACCTTTAGTGGATGAAATCCAATACGACGGTTTAGGCGGTATTTTCGGTCTGAAAAAAGCGTCTCAGGATGATCCTCGCGTGATGGTCGCAGCTCATATGGATGAGGTCGGCTTTATGTTAACCCAAATTAAAGACAACGGTCTGTTTCAGGTTGTTCCTTTGGGCGGATGGAATCCATATGTTGTTTCATCCCAACGCTTTACTTTAAAAACAAGTAAAGGCAATTATCCATGTATTTCTTCTTCTGTTTCTCCGCATTTATTGCGCGGAGGCAGTGGACAAAAGCAGTTGGAAGTAACGGATGTATTGTTTGATGCCGGTTTTGAATCAAAAGAAGAGGCAGAAAGCTTTGGCGTACGTCCGGGCGACTCCATTGTTCCTTTGGCAGAAACAATCAAAACTGCTAATGGCAAAAACATTATCAGTAAGTCGTGGGATAATCGTTATGGCTGTACCCTTGTTTTAGAAGCATTAGAAGCGTTGCAAAATGAAAAATTAGGGCATACTTTAATTGCTGGAGCCAATGTTCAAGAAGAAGTTGGTTTGCGCGGATCAAAACCATCTGTACACAAATTCGAGCCGGATTTATTCTTTGCTGTAGACTGTTCGGCCGCTGATGATATTCAAACAAAAAAAGGTACCTATGGTCATCTTGGTGAAGGAACCTTATTACGTATTTACGATCCGGGGATGATTACATTGCCGCGCGTTCGTGAATATTTGCTGGATATCGCTTCTACTCACAATATCCCTTATCAATACTTTGTTTCTAAAGGCGGTACGGATGCAGGTGCTGCCCATACGACTAACAATGGTGTGCCAAGTACCGTGATCGGTGTTTGCGGACGTTACATTCATACGCACCAAACAATGTTTAACATCAAAGATTTCGAAGCCGCTCGGGAAATGTTGATCCAAGTCTTGAAGGGCTTAGATAAAACAACTGTTAATACTATTATTTATGGAAAGTAGGAATGAATATGATTATTCCAGCTTCATATGAAGAATTGGCCGAATACGTTGAAGGAGAAACAAGTGTCTTCTTTTTCACTGCAGATTGGTGCGGTGATTGTCGCTTTATTAAACCAGTTATGCCTGAAATCGAAGCAGAGTTTCCGGAATTTCGCTTTATTGAAGTAGATCGGGACAAGTATTTAGAATTAGCTTCAGAATGGAATATTTTCGGTATCCCCAGTTTTGTCGTTACACGTGAAGGGAAAGAATTGGGTCGTTTAGTGAATAAAAATCGCAAAACGAAAGAAGAAATCACTACCTTTTTAAAAAGCATTAGTGCCTAATAAATGCTTGTCAGTAGCAAAAAATTGATCAGGAGATGAGTGTTGTGTTAACACAAACCTATAAAAATATTTTAGTCGGCATCGACGGCAGTGACCAAGCAAATTTAGCCTTTGAACAGGCTGTGGCCGTTGCACAAAGAAATAATGGTCGTGTCATCGTTGCTCACATTATTGAAAATCAAGTTTATACAATGATGGGTTATTCTACGCTAAATGATAATTTATTGGATCAAGAAACCGAAAATGCTAATGAGCTTTTGGCTGCTTGTAAACAATATGCTGAAAAAGCCCAGTTTGCTCAACTAGAAACGGTTATTGCCTATGGATCAGCGAAAGAAGTCATGTGTCATGATTTACCGGAAGAATATGATGTAGATTTAATTATGGTAGGACAATCAGGCTTAAATGCGGTAGAACGATTAGTGATGGGCAGCGTCAGCAGCTATATCATCCGCCAAGCCCCTTGCGATGTGCTGATCGTTCATCCGGAAAAAGAATAAAATAGCTTGCGGTAAAAAACAGCTCAGTTGCTGAGAAACACAGTGAAAGAAATGAGCTGTTGTACCTTATTATTAGTTATCTAGCTGCACAGGCTAGCTCTTCGGAAAAAAGATAAATTGCGAATAAGGCAAAAGGCGCCTTAGTCTCAATTTCCTATTTTGCTGAGAATCACAACGAAAGAAATGAGTTGATGATGAACAGTACAAGACTTTCGTAGAAAGTGTTGAACCTTTTCGAAGAGCTGGGCAAGCCTGTTCCGCTTTTAAATTAGGAGGATTTTATGATTTTTGCTTATAATAAAGAACATGTTGGTGATGTGTTGTTCATTATCGTGAATGATGACAAGGGTCAGGAAAATATGGTTGAGCGCAAAGGTCAGGTTGCTCGCATTCGTGTGGCAGAGGATGGACCGGTTGTGGCTTGGAATATTTTTGACGCATCAAGTGTTTTAGGTGAAATTACCGGTGCAGGTCAAGTAGAGTTGACAGATGCACAGATTGACAAGTTAAATCAATTACTGAAAGAAGCTGGTTTTACTGAAACCTTAACAAGTGATAAGGAACCGAAAATAGTGGTTGGCTTTGTTAAATCTTGTAAGAAGCATCCAGATTCTGATCATTTATCCATCACTCAAACCGAGGTTGATCATGGTGAAGTACTGCAGATTGTTTGCGGAGCGCCAAACATCAAAGCCGGACAAAAAGTTGTTGTGGCAAAGCCGGGCGCAATGATGCCAGATGGTTTAATGATTTGGCCGGGTGTTTTGCGTGGCATGGAAAGCTTCGGGATGATTTGTTCCGCTTCAGAACTGCGCTTGCCAAATGCACCAACGAAAAAAGGTATTTTGGAATTGCCATTTGATGCAGTTATCGGTGAAGCCTTTGCTGTTGGTCAATAAGCACATAAAAAATGAGAGTAGTAGCTTTTCCAGCTGCTGCTCTCATTTTTTTGTTTTGATAATAATTGTTATTCGCCTGTTTGACTATTTGATTTTAAAGCTGACTGATCAATCGTTAAATCAACAGTCGTACTCTTTTCTTTACCATCACGATAGTAAGTCACTTTCATTTTATCGCCGACTTTTTTATTGAATAAAGCACTTTGCAAGTCTGTAATAGATTCAACTTCTTTATCATCAATTTTAGTAATCACGTCATATCTTTCAAGACCGGCTTTTTCAGCTGGAGTAGCTGTTTGAACCGTAGCCACTAGAACACCGGTTTGAACGGATTCTGGTAAGTTCAAGACTTGTTTTCTTTGTTGGGTTGAAATTTCAGATAGGTCTTTCATGCCAATACCTAAAGCCGGACGAGTCACTTTGCCGTCTTTTTCTAGCTGATTGATAATGGTTACCACATCATTACTTGGAATCGCAAAGCCCATACCTTCAACGCTCACTTGACTTTCTGACTGCACGATTTTAACAGAATTGATGCCGATCACTTGTCCTTCAATATTTACTAGCGGACCACCTGAATTTCCTGGGTTAATCGCTGCATCTGTTTGGATCGCATTAATATTGATTGGTTGTCCGTTATTTTCATTTTGGATATTTCTGTTTAGAGAAGAAATAATCCCTTGTGTCACAGAATTTGCATAAGCAGAACCTAACGGAGAGCCGATCGCTAAAGCAGGTTCACCGATTTTTAAGTTGTCAGAGTTACCGAATTCGGCCACCGCATCTACTTTGTCAGAAGAAATCTTGATTACGGCAAGGTCAGTATAAGAATCAGTTCCGACTAACTCACCCTCAACCTTAGTTCCGTCATGAAGAACGACCTCCAGACCTTTAGCTTGGTCAACAACGTGATTGTTTGTAACGACATAGGCAGTTTTGCCGTCTTTCTTATAAATCACACCGCTACCTTCGCTGGCAGCCTGTAAATCGCTACCGTTGTCGCTATTGCTGGAATCCTGTTCATCACTTCCGCCAAATAAACCACCAAAGCTGTCATTGCTTTGACTAGGAGATTGTAAATTAATAACAGAAACCACGGCATTTTTAACTTTATCCACAGCTTTAGTTACATCGCTGTTAACATCTAAATTTACATTTGTTACTTTAGTATCGCCTTTGTTATCCTTAACGGTACTTGTAGAAGTGGATGGTGTGGAGGAAGAATCCGGATTGATAATAGCGTAAGCACCCCCAAAAGCTAAAGCTCCTCCTAATAATCCTCCGAGCAGACCAATACCGAATTTTTTTAATAGGTTGTTTTCTTTTTTATCTGAATTAGGTGTAACATCTTTCTTTTGCATAACAAGCAACCTCCATATGTAATTTTCTATTTATTTATTATATTTAGTATAGTCTTTCAAGACAACTTTAGTCTACAGAAGAGCTTTGAATTTTTTATGAACAAGTTTGGGAGAAAAACAGATATAAATAATGAAGAAATCTTTCAAGCTTAACTTATACACAGCAATGTGTGAAAAACTTTAAAAAAAGAGGGGGAAAACTACTTAGGAAAGTTATCCACAAAATGTGGATAATGTGGATAAAACAATGGGAATATGTGTTTGTATCTAAAAATACTGTAAAATAAAGGATAAATCGGTATAAACCTGTGGATAAGTCTGTGAATATGTGCATAACTTTGTGGGAAAGTGTGTGGAAGAGGAATCTTATTCATGCTAAAATTATTAACAGCTAAACAAAGACAGGAAAGTGAAGTGACATTTTTTGAAAATCAAAATCATTACTGTGGGGAAATTAAAAGAAAAATACCTTGTGCAGGGGATTAATGAATATCTGAAACGACTCCAAAAATACGCCAAAGTAGAAATTATCGAATTGGCCGATGAAAAAGCACCAGAAAACCTAAGCGAAGCAGAAATGCTGCAGGTAAAAAACAAAGAAGGTGAACGAATTTTAGCCAAAATTTCCGATCAGGAATACGTATTTGCCTTAGCGATTAACGGCAAGCAATACAGCAGCGAAGAATTTTCTAAAGAAATTGAACAACTGGGGATAAACGGCAAAAGCCAATTAGCTTTTGTCATCGGCGGTTCATTAGGATTAAGTGAAGAGGTACTGAAAAGAAGTCAAAAGCAGATTTCCTTTGGAAGATTGACTTATCCACACCAGCTAATGCGCTTGGTCTTGGTGGAACAGATTTATCGCGGGTTTCGAATTATGCGGGGGGAACCGTATCATAAGTAGGGGATTCTTGGAAAGGGAACAGGTTAATGCAAATGAATTATTGACCGAAAATGAAGTAGTTGAAATCATAATGAGGTATTTAAATAGTCAAGGTATACAATAGAAAGATATGTAACTACAACAAAAACAGGAATTGACATTGAGGCATTTAAAAATGGAAACAAAATCTTTATTGAAGCTAAAGGGGCAACGTCTTCAATGAAAGATTCTGCTAGATATGGTAAGCCATTCAATGATAATCAAGTAAAAAATCATATGGGAAAAGCCGTAGCTGTAGCACTAAATATTTTAAACCAAGAATGCAAAGATATTATTTCTGCTATTGCATTGCCTAATAATGTTATATATAAGAAAGAAATTAATGGGATACAAATACCACTTATACAATTAGGCATTGTATCTAAAGATAGCGTGTTGGATTATTTTTGTGGTAGTAAAAAAATGGAATGAAAGATAGTGATGTCTGGTTAATTGAGCCTATGTTGGCTATATAATATCAACTTTACACTCTCACTAATAATAATATGTAGTTTTATGAATTTAATAATTATGTTATAGTTAAATTACTCTTACTTTAAGGAGAAACGAATGAAAAAAAATGCATTCATAGCTTTAGCTATAATAATTTTAGTAGGTTTAACAATCGGAGGTAAATGGTATATGGAAAGAGAGAAAGATAAACAAGAGTTACTAACTATTCAAACTGATTTAGCTAATTATTTGTATAATAATTATGTTCTGTATACTAGTGATGAATCTAAAGTAGCTGAAATTGATAAAGAATTTGATAATGGAAGAAATGGTTGGACTAATATAGAATACTTAGAAAAATTAAAAAATGCTCGTATATATTCTGATATAAAAAAAATTGAGTTTACAAAAATTTCAACTACATCAATGAATGCTGTTAACTTAAATTTTGTAATTAATAGTGTATATACTGATGACGTCTCTTTAGACACTGTTTCTGCTGAAACAGGTAAGTTGATTTATCATATTGGTGAATATAATGGTGATGGTCCATACTATTTAGAAAAGAAAAAAAGAAAAACGAATGATATATTTCCAGAAAAATCCGTTGTTTTTTATAAAGGTGGGATTGAATAGTGGATCAAAATAGACTACTTTCTGGGGCTTCCTATGGTGTAGAATCTGGTAAGACAAAAGTAAATCAAATCATAAAAGACACTAACCATTTGGTATTAGATGTTGTCGATACTAACAAGGATATAATAGGAAATGAACAAAGGCCTAAAGGAAATAGTATGCAAGCAATGACAACGGCAACAATAAAAGATGAGTATAAATCTTATGATAGCAGAGAATTACAGAAGGTACCTGGTTATCCAGAATCAGTAATTAACAACGATATTACTATTTCATATGCTGGGACGAATGGTTGGCAGGATATTAAAACTGATGTTAGAGAAATCGGTAGAAATGACAAACATACAGATGGAGCTTTCCAGTCTGCTTTAGATTACGCCAATGTTATTGAACAACGATATTCTAAAAAAGATGGGTACACTATTTCTACCACAGGGCATTCATTAGGTGGCGCAGAAGCTATCTATATTGCTGTTTTAAAAGGGTATAATGCCATAACCTATGGTGCTGCTGGATCAGGGTTAACTGATGCACAAATTAAAAATTATAAGGGTACTATTGTCAACATCTATGATACATCTGATGCGGTAACTAGTGGTTGGATGACTGGTGGTCAGAAGAAAATACCATTCTTAAGTATAGGTATCGATAATAAAGGCTGGAAGTTATTTGGTCATTCAAGAGATCAGTTCAAAGTAGATAAAAAAGGAAACTATGTCAATAAATACGGAGATATCGTAGTTTATTCCGATTTAAATAGTGGTATCTCAATCGAACAAACTCTTTTAGCGCAAAGTATCGTTGAAAATAAGATGCAGATGCGTAGATTAGAATATTATGGTGTAGATAAAATGGGCGGTAAAAAAGAGTATCAACGCTTAAAAAAAGAAAATGAGTGGCTTCAAACTCAAATTGATAGTTTCACCAAATTGAACGTTTTACGTAAAAAATTTACTGCTAGTGGTGGCGGTTTATCTGGAAATGAACAAATCTATTTAGACGATAGCCAAGCGCTAGCCATTGTAAAGCTTGCATCTTCAAAATTTGACATGGCAATGGAGAACGTCGTAAAGCTCTATAAAGATGCCATTAGGGAATTAGAAGAAATATGGCAAGAAGGACGTTCAACGATTCAAAGTAATTGTCCTGACTTATCTTATGGCGAAGTTTTAGATGCTATGCAGGCAATGGGATGTACGGAACAAACAATGGTGACGATTCCTTCACAAGGATTTCAAGAAAAACTAAGTTTAGCACATCAAATGAGTAGTAAATTTAGTGACCTAACAAAAGATATTACCGCAAAAATAGATGAATTAGTTCAACGAGACCAAGAATTAGCGAAACAACTTGCCTAAAAAGGGAGCGACACGAGTATGAATCAAGAAGAACAAGCATTGGCGGATTATCAACAAACGAGACGACAACTTGAAGAGGAAGCTGCTGCATTGACAAGAATTAGACGGCAAGCGGAACAAGCAACGAATGATACCTATTCTGAAATGCAACGGCAAGTACAACGATTTGGTGAAACAACTGAACCCATGGAATGGGCAAGACGTGAACTATCACGTCTTGAAGAAGATTTTTTCTCAAAATTAGACAGAGAGAAACGAATCCTTTCGTTAAAAGAAGACGAAGCGGAACAAGCCTATCGTAAAAAACTTCAATAACAAACTAAACCGTAAAAGGAGTATGATGACGTGTTAGAAGCTATTGAAAAACTATTAAAAGAATATAAAAAGAATTTACAAAAAATGAGCGCTCAAGCCACTGCAATGGCACTTGTTCAGAAAAAAGATAGTCTTGTGAAAAAAACAAAAAAATCTGGAGAAACGGAATCAGAAAGTGCAAAAAGTTCCATTATTTCTGCAACAAGTGGTCTAGGAGAAACAGTAAAAGGGCAATTTGGAAAGAAAGTAACGCAAGTTTTTGAAGAACAAGGAAAAATGCTGGATAAATTTTAATTGGAATAGAAAAAGGTGTGTTTCTAATGGATGATAAAGAATTAGAACTGCGTAAGGAAGTACAACGTCAAAAAATTCGTGAAATTAGACAGAATGCCCAACTCAAAAGTTTAGAAAGCCAATTGAAAACAGAAAAAGAAGCTAATAAACACTTTGAAGAATTAGAGAGAACTTTAAAAGAAATACAACAAGTGGTTGATTCCTGGGATAGGAAGTACGAAAATACGCCGAAAGACGGAATTTCATTAAGGAAATCGTTGTAAATCAGTTGTAAGGAATGTATTTAGCTTAAAAATAACTATATATTATATTTATGAAGGTTAATCATCTTGAATGGTGGTTGATTTATTTTTGTGTTTCAAGGAGGCAAGTAAGAAACCGAATTAGACTATTTACAAATCTTTGAGTTCAATCCAGATGATCAACGCCAAGCAATTGAAGTGATTCATCGACAAGAAGAACCATTGTCTATATTCGTAGGGCTCTTTGTCATCAGAAAGTTCTACGAATATCATCTCCTTATGATACGCAGAGCATTATCGTAAATGATGCAACTTGTAGAAACGAGGAACTGAAGGAGGAAATTAAATGAGTCGAGTTGAAAATAACAGTAAAAAAAGGAAATACTTCTACATTATTGTAGGGTTAGTAGCTATTATTGCAGGATTATTTATTTTTATTGTGGTACACGGCTATTCAAATAAGTCTAAGGAAGAAGTAAATCGTTCCGAAGTTTCAACAAGTCCTTACGAATCCACTGACAAGAGCTCATCAATGTCTCACTCTTCCACTGAAGTAAGTATGTCTAATTCTGTGAGTAATAGTGAATATAATTATGCATCAGAGGCTGTAAAAAAATTGTCAGTAGAACAACGAGCAGCGTTAATTGTTTTAGGAGCACCTGAGGATTGGTTTTTTAACGGATATCCATCACAAAGTACTATGAATAAATCTGTAAGACAGATTGCTGAATCCGATACTAATATTATAAAACTAACGAAAGCAAATAGAAAATTAGCAAGTAATACAAGCGAAGAAGATCAGATATTTTATGTTACTGGAAAAGACGTGCAAGGAGTAGGTGGAATTCCTAAACTAACATACGCTTTTGGACGAGAGAACAATAAAATCTACTATGTCCTACTTAGTTACATTGATATAACGCACATTTTAACGGGTGGGAGCAGCATGAAAACTCTTGCCAGTTCGCTGCTGACCTATGAGAATGGCATGATAGTATTGATAATTAGTATTATCGTATTTTTGTTAATTTCTATAGGAATTTTACTCATTTCTTCAAAAAAATTAATGATTAGAAAATTAGCAAAATAAGTGGACTTAGTGATCGTTGGAACAAGTGAACAGAAAACAGTTCTGATGAGAGCGTAGTCAAACAGCAGCCAAAGGGCAATTCTTGAGCAATTCATAGAATCAGTCAATGTGAAATGAAAAGTGCGTTTTTGCCTTTTGCTTCAATGATCCGAGCCTAAATAACTTTAGTTCAACTCCTAATATTGATATAAGAGATTACTTCTGATAGTGTTGCTACTTGGTCATATCCTATAAAAATTTTTTTCACCAATTATCATTATCTGTACCAAATTGTTTTGATAAAGATTCCCTCCCTAGCATTTATCGTTTATGATAGAAAGAAAACAAAAAATAGCGTTGGTTAATGTAGTTGAAAAGAGAGCAAATCATTCTAAAAACTCATTCAAAGCAATAATCAATAGAGACTCAGGAGGTTTTTTCTATGCTCGACAAGCAGTATTGGATCGATAAATTAGGTTTGGTTCCGCATCAAGAAGGCGGTTTTTATAAGGAACTACCAGCTTCAAATGATTGGCTGGCGGACAAGAATCGTCCGCTGTATACCAATATTTATTTCTTATTGACAGAGGACAGCCCTTCCCATTTTCATCAATTGACTGCAGATGAGGTGTGGTATTTTCATTACGGTTCATCATTGAAAGTCCATGAATTAAGGAAGGATGGTTCTTATAAAGAAACCTCTGTAGGGTTAAATATTGAACAAGGCGACGTATTGCAATATGTGGTTGAAAAAGGAACCATTTTCGGTTCTTCAGTTAATAAAGGAGATACTTATGCGCTGGTAAGTTGTATGGTAGCACCGGGTTTTACATTTGAAGATTTTAAACTTTTTACGAAAGAGGAATTACTTGAAAAGTATCCCGAAAACTATGAAATTATCGATCGTCTAGCTTTTGAAAAAATAAGTAAGGAATAAATTTTAGTGCTATTCTTAAATAACATTTGCTCGCTGTTCAATTTTTATTCGTTAAAAGTTCTATGTTATAACAAGTCAATTTGATGCTATAATACGAATAAGGAGAATGAAGCGAGGGGGTTATTTGTATGAATTCAACTATAAATCAACAAGACTCTTATAAAAGTTTAAGAACGAATTACGATCAATTGATCTATAAAATTGGTAGTTATCACTATAATTGGCATAACGACATTGAACTTTTGTGGCTTTTAAAAGGGGAAATTGAGCTAAATGTTGACGGTGAACGTTTTTCTTTAATCGAGGATGACTTATTTTTAATTAATCCAAATATTGGGCATGCAACATTTGCCATCGTTCCAAACAGTATCGCGATGAGAACGTATATTTCACCTGATTTCTATATAACTCAAGGAATTGATTTGACTAAAGGCTTCTTTAAAGTAAACTCTACCTTGGAACGTCGGAATTCTTTATATGATGAAATTCGCTATAACCTGGCCAAGCTGATTCTTATGGCTGACGATCAAACAGAAGCTTTTTTTAGTAATGCGACGTTCTATTCACTTGCCAATAGCTTATTAAGTTTTTTTTGTGAGGGGAGTTCGAAAAGTGCCGAGGTATTGATTAAAAAAAGGCAGCCTCTTTTAGATACGGCTATAGAATATATTGAAAAAAATTATTTTAAGCAATTGTCTTTAGAGAAGCTGTCCAAGGTGACCAATTATTCACCTTCGCATTTATCAAAGCTTTTTAAAGCGGAGCTGGGAATTAATTTTTACGAATATCTTACCAGATGCCGCTTACAAAATGCCTTGCTGGATCTGGCTGTTACGACGAATAAAGTATCTGAAATATCTTTAACCAGCGGCTTTAGTGATATTAAATCCTTTAACAGTATGTTTAAGAAACATTTTGGCATCACGCCAAGTGCATACAGAAAACAAGTCAATCCTGATCTAATTGAAACGGATAAATTTTTTCAAGAGAAGATAAGTGACGACGAAATAGCGGCAATCAGTTCTAAATTACAAGAAATCAATAACAGTCGAGAAACAATCTATTTGAACCCTTGTGATGGCTGTTCGCGGCTTGATTATGAAGAAAAATACAACAAACTCCTATTGAATCTAAAAGAATTAACCACTTAGGACTGATAGCCGGCACTAACTGCGCTATGATCATCACATCAAGCTGTACTAAAATTGAAGGACTTTAGAATAGAAAGGAATCCACGTGAATTTTTTGCCAATTTACGTGGATTCCTTTTTTGCGTCGAAACAGTAGGTTCTTAGTGATACGATGATAATGAGAGTTAATCTCCAAAATTTGGATACCTGATAATTGTCATTTTCTTTTTTTGAAAGCGGAAACAACTCTTGCGTTTATAACGAACAAATGATGGCTATTTTTGTCATCTTTGCTTTGCTTAAACTCAAAAAAAGGCGCTGATTGTAACGTACAGCAGCCGAAATAATCGATTTTTTCGGGTAGCAATGTGTTCGCTCTGTGGAGATAATAGTTCTATCAACGAGGAGGTATATCATGGTTATCAAATATGCGTATGAAGAAAAACAACTATCGCCAGACGCAATTAAAATGCGGGACATTCTTGCTGCATATATAGCAGTGGTGAGTCGTAAATTACCAGATGATGTAACAAAGAAATTGGGTGAATTGTCCAAAGAAGAAGTGGATCCACTGCAGCAATTAGTCTATAACACGATGTGGGAAAATCAATTGTTAGCTGAAGAGCTGAAAAGACCAAGCTGTCAAGATACTGGTGCACTGCAGTTTTTCGTTAAATGTGGCGCTAAATTCCCGCTGCTTAGTGAATTAAACGAGATTTTGAAAGAAGCGGTCTATTATGCCACACAGGAGGCGCCTTTACGTCACAACGCTGTTCAGACATTTGATGAATACAATACTGGCCTGAATATAGGTAATGGCATTCCAACTGTTGTGACAGAGATCGATGGAGACGGCGATGGCATCGAAATGTATGTTTACATGGCTGGCGGAGGCTGTACACTTCCCGGAGCAGCTAAAGTGTTAATGCCCGGTGAAGGCTATGAAGGTGTTGTGCGATTTGTTATGGATCAAATGACCAGCTACGGAATTAATGCCTGCCCGCCGCTACTTGTAGGAATTGGAATTGCTACTTCGGTGGAAACTGCTGCAATGAATTCAAAATTAGCGTTAATGCGTGAAGTTGATAGTATCAGTCCCAATGAAAATGCGGCGAAAATGGAGCAGCTTCTAGAGGACGGGATTAATAATATTGGCCTTGGACCGCAGGGATTTGGCGGTAAAAAATCAGTCATGGGTGTAAATATCATCAATACAGCACGGCATCCTTCCGTTATTGGAGTAGCTATCAATACAGGCTGCTGGTCGCATCGGCGGGGAAAAATTATTTTTGATAAAGATTTGAATTACACGCTCCCATTGCATAAGGAGGTTTCATTATGAGAGAGTTTCACTTAAAAACGCCAGTGAGTGCGGAGGATATTGCGGATATACGAATTGGCGATATTGTTTATCTTGAAGGGATTTTAGTTACTTGTCGTGATGTTGCCCATCGTCGAGTGGTTGAAGAAGGCTTGGATTTACCAGTGGATGTTCGTGATAAAGCCATTTTACATGCCGGTCCGATCGTTAAAGAACAAGAAGCCGGCACCTATCAAATGATTTCAGTCGGTCCGACTACAAGTATGCGGATGGAAAAATTTGAAGAAGAATTCATCGCTAAGACTGGCGTAAGGCTGATCGTCGGTAAAGGCGGTATGGGTGCAGGTACAGAAGCCGGCTGTAAAAAATACAAAGCGCTTCACTTGGTTTATCCAGCTGGAAATGCTGTGTACGCGGCTGAAAAGGTAGAACGTATTATCGATGCGCAATGGAAAGATCTGGGCATGCCAGAAACGTTGTGGGTCAATGAAGTAAAAGAATATGGTCCGTTGGTTGTCTCGATTGATACACTGGGAAATAATTTGTTTGAACAAAACAAAATTGAGTTCAATAAACGAAAAGAGCTAGAGATTGAGCGTATTTGCCAAGAGGTTGGGTTTATAAAATAAACAAGTGATGAGGATTATTAAGGAGGGAAAAAATGCTTTTAGTTTTAGCTTTACTGATGATTTTAAGCTTCATTTTTTTGCTATCTAAAAACAAACTTTCAATAATAGGTGCGCTATCACTTGTCCCATTATTCTTTGGTATCTTAGTAGTACTATTGACCGGGGCAACCTTCAGTGATCTGTTTCAATGGATCACTGATGCCTTGTTCTATAAAGTAAATAGTAGTGATGGCTCAGTTAGTATGGGAGTCATCTCACCAGGATTATTGATTTTATTTGCCGTTATGTATTTCGATTTAATGTTGAATGTCGGTCTGTTTGATCCCTTGTGCGAGTTCTTCATTAAAAAGGCTAAGGGTGATCCGTTAAAAGTTACTTTTGCTACTGTACTGACCGCCACTGTCGTTACGATGAACGGCGATACGACTACGACTATTATTATTTGTGTCGCAGCCTTTCTTGAACTTTATAAATTTTTGAATATGAAATTAAGTTATCTTGCCATTTTAATTGTCGGACCAATCGGCATTTTTAACCAACTGCCTTGGGGAGGCCCAACAATAGCCGCCAGTACAGCAATGAATGTTCCGATTAACGAATTATTTAAAGCGCTGATTCCAGGATTGCTGGCTGCCGAGGTCTTCATGCTGTTTGTGGCTTATCGCTTGGGTAAAAAAGAACGGAAGCGCTTAGGCTTTTGTGATGGGAGCGATTCAGCTGTTGATGAATTAATGACAGAAAAAATGCTCAGCTCCATTCGGGAGAAAGATCCAGAGTTGAAACGTCCTAAATTGTTTTGGTTTAATTTCTTGTTAACAATGGGAATTTTGTATCTGCTCATTCAGGGCTTTGCTCACGGTGCTGTGCTATTTATGATTGGTAGCGCTATCGTTTTGACAGTAAATTATCGAAAAGTTGATCTTATCAATGAACGAATTGATGAAATTGCCTGTGATGCTTTGGCACCAGCATTAGCTACTTTTGCTGCAGGTGTGTTTTCAGGTGTATTGTCAGGGAGCGGGATGGCCACCGCTTTGGCAGAAGGGATGACCATGATTATTCCAGATGAATTGGGCGCGCACATGGCACCAATTTATGCGGTTATATCTGCTCCGGCCATTACTTTCTTGCCGCAGGATGCTTTCTATTTCGGTATTGCTAAAGTAGTAGCTACGGTTATGGAACAATATGGTATTACTGCCTTACAAAGCGCTGTTGCTTCAATGGTAGGACAAGCATTTCGTCTGATTTCGCCAGTGATTCCGGCATTGTTTATGTTAACGGCTTCGACAGAGATGAATTTTGTGGATTTTCAGAAAAAGTATATTAAGTATTGTTGGCCGATAATCATTATTTATATTGTCGTTTATGCCCTAACGGGAGCATTGCCGATTTAACTTTAATGAGATTGAGCCAAAGGTCATTATGACTTAAGTAATTAGAGGCTAAGACAAAACAAAAAAATAGTTTTGGCTCAGTCTCTTTTTAATGGAGGGAATTGAATTTGTTTTTTTTAAACCTTTTTAAAAAGGAAAAGGGGCTTCAACAAAACGTTGAAGCAACAACTAATAAATCAAAAATAGCGGATCAATGGCAGGAAGTTCCTGCATACAGCGAGACTGATTACAAAAATTATGAGTTAGTCAGTGTAATTGCGACTGCTATTGCTTCCGGAGATCGTCCTGAAAGTCAATTTGTAGTAAAGAGAATCCTTGAGCGTAATCCCGAAGCAAAGCTTGTTGCGCTTATCACCTCAAGTATAGCAGCTGGCGACAATCAAACAAGTCGATTAGCTGTAAAAAGAATTGTAAAAAAATCGTGAAATAGCGGAGGAATCATTGTATGTTACGTAAATTCAAAATAGCAATTGATGGAAAAGAGTATTTAGTAGAAATGGAAGAAATTGGTGGAGTACCACAGCCAACGGTGCCAACACAACCAGTCACAGCACCGGAATCTGTACCGGCGGTTGAAGTGGCTCAAAAAGCCGAACCAGCTCCGACAACGCCTAGTGTAGCAGCCGGTGCCGATGCTTTAACCGCACCAATGCCTGGCACCATTTTAAATATATTAGTCAATGTCGGCGACTCTGTAACTGAAAATCAGCCGGTGATGATCCTTGAGGCAATGAAAATGGAAAATGAAGTGGTCGCGCCAAAAGCAGGCACGGTGACTGGTCTCCATGTAGCACAAGGTCAAATAGTCAATCCAGGCGAAGCATTAATCACTATCGATTAATGAAGAGATGAAAAATTGATATAGGAAGTGAAATATGTGGAAACTCTTTTAGAAGGAATTATCGGCATGGGGCAAGAGCCCGGCCGGATTGTGATGATGCTTATTGGGGGCTTATTGATGTATTTAGGCATTAAAAAGGAATATGAGCCAACCTTGTTAGTGCCGATGGGGCTGGGCACTATTTTGGTCAACTTTCCCAATTCAGGTGTTTTGCAGACAGGCGGCGAAGCAGGTCCTTTCAACGTTTTATTTGACGCTGGAATCAGCACTGAATTATTTCCGCTGTTATTATTTATTGGTATTGGAGCAATGATTGATTTTGGCCCGCTGTTGCAAAATCCATTTCTGCTATTGTTTGGTGCGGCTGCTCAATTCGGGATTTTCTTCACTGTAATAGTAGCCGTTGTGCTTGGATTTAATATTAACGATGCAGCTTCGATTGGAATCATTGGTGCTGCAGATGGTCCGACATCCATTTTTGTAGCCAATACGTTGAACTCGAAATACATGGGAGCGATTATGGTGGCAGCTTATTCCTATATGGCGTTAGTGCCAATTATTCAGCCGATTGCCATTAAGGCTGTTACAACAAAACGTGAACGCCGAATTCGAATGACTTATCATGCGGGAGCTGTTTCGCAGACCGCGAAGATTTTATTCCCTATTGTGATTACGATCGTTGCTGGGTTAATCGCGCCGGTTTCATTGCCGTTGGTTGGCTTTTTGATGTTTGGGAATTTATTGCGTGAATGTGGTGTTTTGGAACGTTTGTCTATTTCGGCTCAAAATGAATTAGTGAATTTAGTCAGTATTTTGTTGGGGTTGACAATTTCGGTGAAGATGCAAGCGGGAGACTTTCTGAAAGTTGATACGTTGATGGTGATCGGTCTAGGGTTAGTCGCTTTTATCATGGACTCTGTGGGTGGTGTTTTATTTGCTAAAGTATTGAACTTAGTTCGCAAAGAAAAAATCAATCCGATGATCGGTGCCGCTGGTATCTCGGCATTTCCGATGTCCAGTCGTGTTATCCAAAAAATGGCTACTGAAGAAGATCCGCAAAATTTTATTTTAATGCATGCTGCAGGAGCCAATGTATCTGGGCAAATCGCATCCGTTATCGCAGGCGGTTTGTTGCTGGCATTGCTGACCTGATGTTTTTGCAATTGATTAAACCGAACCTTTAAGGAGGAAAGAAACATGTCGGAAGATTTAAAAGTGGCTATTGAATTACTAGGCTTTGGCTGGGGCGGTGTTTTCGCCGTAATCTTGATTATTTACGCGGCTTCGCAAGTGCTAGCCAAGATGTTTCCGCCAAAGTAGTGGACAAAGGCAAAAATTATGAGTATTGAAGGGAGCAGGAAGATGACCAAACAAATTCAATTTACGGAGACTGTCCTGCGGGATGGTCAACAAAGTCAAATTGCGACCCGTATGCCGACTGAAGCTATGCTGCCTATCATCAAGACGATGGATGAGGCAGGATTTCATGCATTGGAAATGTGGGGCGGAGCGACTTTTGATGCCTGCTTGCGCTTTTTGAATGAAGATCCATGGGAAAGACTGCGCAGCATTCGTAAACAAGTGAAAAACAGTAAATTACAAATGCTTTTAAGAGGCCAAAACCTGCTGGGGTATAAGAACTATGCGGATGATGTCGTGTGGGAATTCGTGACAAAATCTATTGAAAACGGGATTGATATTGTTCGTATTTTTGATGCATTGAATGACACGCGTAACTTGCGGACATCCGTTGAAGCATGTAAAGCAGCGGGAGGACATTGTCAAATTGCTATTTCATATACGACCAGCACTTTTCATACGGTGGATTATTTTGTAGGCTTGGCTAAAGAAATAGCTGAGCTTGGTGCGGATTCTATCTGTATCAAAGATATGGCGGGGGTATTAACACCGGGTACTGGTTTTGAATTAGTTAAACGGATTAAGCAATCTGTTGACCTGCCGTTAGAAGTCCATACGCATGCGACCAGCGGTATTGCAGAAATGACGTATCTGAAGGCGGCCGAGGCTGGTGCGGATATTATTGACACGACGATTTCCTCGTTCTCTGGCGGAACTAGCCAGCCGGCAACGGAATCTGTAGCGCTGGCTTTAGAAGATTTAGGCTTTGAAACTGGCTTGAAAATGCATAAATTAGAGGAGATGGCGGATCACTTCAATCTGGTGCGCAATCATTTTCGCGAAGCCGGTATCTTGAATCCGAAAGTCAAAGATACGGAACCAAAAACCTTGATTTATCAAGTGCCTGGCGGAATGTTATCCAACTTGTTGAGTCAGCTCAACGAGCAGGGCAATACGGATAAATATGAAGAAGTTTTGGCGGAAGTACCCAAAGTACGTGCGGATCTGGGCTTTCCACCTTTAGTGACCCCTTTATCACAAATGGTGGGGACGCAGGCATTGATGAATGTATTGAGTGGAGAACGCTACAAATTGGTGCCGAACGAAATCAAAGACTACGTGAAAGGGTTTTACGGCAAGCCGCCAGTGGCTATTTCTGAAGAGCTTCAAAAGAAAATTATTGGAAATGAACCAGTGATTACTGAACGACCGGCAGATTTGCTGGCGCTACAATTACCGGAATTTGAAGCGGAAATTAAGGAGTATGCGAAATCCAGCGAGGATGTACTAAGCTATGCGGTTTTTCCGCAGCAGGCTAAAGACTTCTTAGGACGGCGGGAGGATCCATTTTATGATGTTCCGTTGCAAATTGTCGATGTAAAAATCGATATCAGCTAAAAGGACAAGACGATAGCAGAATTTGTCCATTAGCTTCAATTGATAAATAAATAGAGAAAGGATAAATACAACGAGGTCAGAATGGAAGTAGCTTGACCTCGTTTTTATGTGCTGAAAAACGTAACGAAAAGTAGAAGCTGCCGCTGTTAAATAAATCAAAATGCTTTTAATCAGAAATGATTTCGATTGAAGTGAATAGCTGTGGAAAGAACGTTGCTCCATTCAATTTTTTTCTTTTTTCTCATTAATTATATAAACTTTTTTATATTTCTTTATGTTAAAAATATTTTTTAAATATGTTTGACAGCCAGTACTATACATTATATACTACTAGCGTAAGCTAGCTACAAGGAGAATTATAAGTAAGAGAGGAAGTTTATTATGAAAATGACAAAATTGACAAAAACATTATTAGTAGCCGGAGTTGCTTTAACAATCGGTGCTACACCATTCGCTGGCGGATACTCAGCAAGTGCCCAAACAATTATTTCTGAAACGGCTTATGAAAAAATAATCAGTTTTACAACAAAAGATTTAGATGAAGCAACCGGTATTCAGTTAGCGCAAGGAACGATCAATAAAGCATACGATTCTTTAAGTCAAGCTGCTACTTGGAGAACGTTAGGTTATAGCGAAACGGATGCTAAACGCGTAGCAGATCGCTTTGTACAAAGTAGATATCAAGCGATTGGGATTTTAACAGACATGGTAAATAATGCTGGCGTATCGTTAAAGGTTGTAACAATTAACAAACCTTACTACAGCACAGTGAATATCGGTACTATTGGTGAAGCGGTAAATCCGGGAACAGAGAATTCTTCAACAGAAGAGTCAAATCAAGGAAATAATAACCAAAGTATTTTAAGCAAACAAGTAAAAGAAATTGATGTCGAAGTTGAATACAAGCATAAAGAGATCGAGTTAGAATACGATGTGAAATCAAATGGTTCAGTAAAAGCTGAATTTGAAAATGAATTTACTGGTGTAAAGCAAAAAGGTACAGCAGCACAACAAACAATTGAACAGCTATTCGCAGGTCTTGATGTGAAAAATAGCAGTAAAATACAAATTAAAGATCATATTCTTTCAAAATTAGGGGCAGCACAAAATTTCAAAAAATTTGATTTTAAGGTCAAATTCGCTGATGGCTCTAAAGTAGATTTCAAAATTAAATAGTCTTTTTCTAAAAAGGCTGGACAAAGCTAGAAAATAGTTTTGTCTGGTCTTTTACTTACGATTAAATAGTGGCTAAAAGTCAAGCTCTACGGCAATTTCAAAAAATCTGCCAATGCAAAAAAGCGCATTTGTCGGCTTTTACTCCAATTGCTCGAGCTTGAACGACATTTAGCTCAACCTTGATTAAACGGTGGCTAAAAGTCAAGCTCTACGGCAATTTCAAAAAATCTGCCAATGCGAAAAGCGCATTTGCTTCTTTTACTCCAATTGCTCAAGCTTGAACGACATTTAGCTCAACCTTGATTAAACGGTGGCTAAAAGTCAAGCTCTACGGCAATTTCATAAAATCTGCCAATGCAAAAAAGCGCATTTGTCAGCTTTTACTCCAATTGCTCGAGCTTGAACGACATTTAGCTCAACCTCTTTTCAAAAGCAATCGTTCATACTCTTTCGCTCACCTTGGAAATAAGTTAAACTAACTGTAGAAGTTAAAAAATGAACCATTATAATTGGAAGGCGGCAATTTAACTTGGGAAAGACAAATCAGTTTAAAAAGGGAGTTTTGGAGCTTTGTGTATTGTATTTACTGCAAAACACAGATCGTTATGGGTATGAGCTGACACAAAGGGTAGATAAGCATATTTCATTGACAGAAGGGGCGCTGTATCCCATCTTAAGACGGTTGGTAAAAGAAGGCTATTGTGAAACTTATTTGAAAGAATCTTCCAATGGTCCCGCAAGAAAATATTATAAGATTACAGAAGAAGGTAGAAACTACCTGATAGAGCTCTCATCGGAATGGGATGTTTTTGTTAAAAATGTATCATTGATAAAAATGGAGGAAGATAATGAAGCGAGTGGATGAGTTCTTTGAAAAGATGGACAGCCAGTTTTTAGAAAGTGATAAAGACTCTTTTCAAGAAATCAAAGAAGATTTATTGGAGCATATAGCAATCCAGCTTGAAAAAGGAAAAACCGAAGAAGAGATTGTTGAAGCTTTAGGTGATCCTGTAGAAATAGCCGCCTCCTTTTATGAAGACCAACGACTGGCAAAAGCACTGAAAGCTGAAAAAGACATTGTCGCTGTGGAGGATATTGGCAAGGTATATAAAATTGACCAAAAACGAAAGCGAATCAAAAAGCTAAAAAAAATGAGAGTATTTTCAGGTTTTTTATTAGTACTATTTTTAGCTATACTCAGTATTTATTTGGCTGCGTTTGTTGCTTATTTTGCTATCCGGGAACACTTTTTTGCCGCAGGTCCTGCAACACTTTTACTAGCATTTATGGCAGGTACATATATTTTAATGAACTTATTAAAGCAAAAACAAACAAACAGGACGAAATGGGTGGCTCTTGCTGGTGTCGCCAGCTTTTTAGTCAGCAGCGGATTAATGTACACTAATCATTGGTTTTTCCAAGGAGAGCGTTACGACAAGACAATTAATTTGAGTGCAGAAGTGTTTCGCAATATACATTTTAAGTCAAACTATCCTGTAGAAATAAGTGTCATTCCAATTGGCGAAAAAGAACAGCCTAAAATTGAAATTGCAGGAGCACTACAGAAGACAGATCAAAGTGAATTAATAAAACAGACAACTACGAGAACTACAATTACAATTGGTAAAAATAACTTTTTTGAGCCTTTGAAAAAAATGAAAAAAACTGAAATTGTTTTTTTTATACCTGCAAAAACGAAATTTAAAACATTGGATTTTGTGCTCAATCAAGGAACGATTAATCTGTCTCATTTACAAGTCGCCGAATTAAAGCTGGCAATTGCTAAAGGTGAGGTTTTCCTAAGTGATGTTTATGCTCAAAATATAGCAATAAATAGTCAAAAGGCTGATACGACCATTGATACCTTTTTTGCTGATTTAGCAATTGCAAATAAGGCGGGAAAATCGATTATCAAGAAAGGGCAGGGAGCGCTTGAACTAAAAACAAAAACAGGTTTGATTAATCTAAATGAATTAATTAGTAAAAAAGCAATTCTCAAGAATCAGAGTGGTAAAAGCGTGATCAGTTCCAGCCAGATTGCTGACTTGCATGCAACAAATCAAGAAGGCACCACGATTCTTGAAACACAGACAGGAAAGACAGCGCTTGAAAATGGTAGTGGCAAGCTTGTTTTGACGGACATTCAAGGGGAGCTGTCTGTTACCAACAATTCAGGAAACGTGATTGTTTATGAGCAATATGGTGTCGACGCTAAGCTTACGAGTGAAAGTGGAATAGTTAAGTGGATTCAAGATAACAATTCTCCTGTGAAATTTGATTTGAGCAGTAAATCAGGTGAAATAATTAACGAATTTGAACCACATGATGTAGTGGAACACTCGATTTCTGTAACTACTAAGACTGGAAATATCCGGATTATCGGTAAAAACGGCAAGCAGTAGATTTAATTTATTTAAAGAGTTGGCTGATTTTTTTAGATAAAAGGAAAAGAATGACATTTTTTAGTGAATGATCATTCTTTTTTTGAAATTATTTAGAATAGTCGTTTATAAAAGACTATAACGGCTATTTTTGTTTGTTGGGATGGATGTGTTCTTTGCAGGTATAAGATGAGAGCACGATTTTGATAATACCTGTTGCAGCGATTTTTTTATCGTCAGGAAAATGGTAATTTGTATGTTTGACTTCGTGAGTCATTAATAGCTGTAGGGCTTGTTTTTTTTCGTCCAGCTCTTGGATAATAAAGGTATCCCCATAACCGATAAGGCTTTGATAAGCGTAAGAATAGTTTTCAGCCACAGTACCAGCTTCGATTAATTCGTGGTTACAATCCATTTCAACAGCAATCTTTGTATTCTTTTTTAGCAAATCCACTTTTTTTCCTTGACGAGCGCCGTGAATATACAACGTTAGTGTGTGATCTTCCCAGTGATAGCCAAAATTTACAGGAACAATATACGGATAAGGCTCATCAAATATAGCTAAGCGGACGATATGACAATTTTCAACAATTTCTTTTATTTTATCCAGATTTAGAATTTCACGTTCTTTTCTTCTCATCTTTATCCACATCCTTTTTAGTGTTTGAAAGTTATTATAAAGGAATAAGGCTGAAATACAAGTGGAAGTAGAATTGTTTGTTGACGTAAATTACCTGTAGTAGAATGAAGCTATGGACTTGTTTAAGTAGAAAAAAGCAGTGAATAAAGGAGGAATTCCATGAAAGTCACACAATTATCCATTGATAGTTTACAACGAGCGCAGGAGCGTTTTGAAGACACGTTGAAGCAAATGTCTGTAGAGGAAGCCAACACGATGCCGGCACCTTTAATTAAATCCGTCACTTGGCTGATGTGGCATACTGCCCGTGAGCTAGATTATCAAATTGCCGGTTTAAACAATAGCGAGCCGCTTTGGCTTAGTGAAGGCTGGTCGGAAAAATTTGCGCTGGACATTGCAGATGACACTGAAGACTGGCACCATACGCCGGAAGAAGCGGCGAAGGTAGTCGTTCAGGATCAACAGCTGCTCCTTGACTATTTGGCTGCCAGTGTTGCTTTTACGATTACGTATTTAGAAAATGTGGCAGAAGAAAGTTTGAATGAGATTATTGATCGAAACTGGACACCGCCGGTTACACGTCAGGTGCGGATTGTTTCAGCGATTGATGATGCCATTATGCATTCTGGACAAGCGGTTTATACGCGTAGATTAGTTATTGGAAAGTAAGTAATGAAAGTTAAAACTAACATAAAAAGTCGTATTTGCTTATGTGGATACGACTTTTTCACTGTCTTTAGTTAAAACCTGAAAAGAACTTGCCTTTTGCTGGCTTTTCTCTATAATTGCAGATAGGAAGGAAGTCACGACATGAAGGAAATCAATAAATATGGTCTGTTAAATGCACTTTTGGGCATTATCAATAACTTTGATGAGAGCGATTCAAAAGTAATTATTGCAAAATATTTTTTACGCAACTTTGATCGAATTGATGAAATCAATATCTTTGACGCTGCGGATGAATGCTTCGTGACACGGACATCGATTAGAAGGTTTGCTAAATTTATTGGATTTGACAACTTCCGAACGTTGAAATCTGACCACGAGCATTATAACTATTATAAAAATGCAGAAGATGTGACGGATTATCCAGTTTACTTGGCAGAACAAATGTCAAAAATGGTATTAGACCTTAGCCAACGCATTGGTCCTGAAATAGACACCATTATTGAAAACATGATTGATTGCAATGAGATCGTTTTTTTGGCGTCTGATATATACAGCTCTAGATGTTTGGAGTTTCAAAAAGAAATGATACTTTCAGGGAAAATGGTGCGTGTGGTTTCGTATAATTTTTCAGACAATAAAATTCTTGGAAATATTCATCCGGACTCGTTGCTGGTTGTCATTTCAATTTCCGGTGGCTTTATCAGTCAAATTGATATGTTTACCCGCAACATAAATTGTCGTAAAGTCATTATGACTTCAGTGAAGGATGCGGCGCTTTTAAAAAATTATGATTTGGTCTTACCAGTAGGTGAAAACGACCAGCCAGCGGCTAAGACGATTTATCATACCTTTGCAGTGGAATATTTTTTAGATGTTATCCATCATGAATATCAGAAACGCTTAAGAAAAAAAGGGACATAAACTGACCCTTTTTTTTGTGCTGTTTTTGCTAGAATAAATATGAATTCAAATTACTATCTGCAGATAATGAACTTTAAAAGGAGGAAATCCTATGTCAGACAAAGAATTAAGTAAAGAGATACTGACTGCTCTTGGTGGAGAAGAAAATGTTTCTTTTGCAACTCACTGTGCGACAAGATTACGAGTGACAATCAAAGATGAAGCTAAAATAGATGAAGCAAAAGTAAAAACGACTAAAGGTGTTTTAGGTTTAGTAAAAAATGAAAAAGAATACCAAGTGATTATAGGGACAAATGTCAGCTCGGTTTACCTTGAATTTAGTAAGTTATTGTCAAATGATACCGCTAACAAAAAAGGGGGATCTGCCGAAGAAGAGTCAACTTCCTCAAAAAAGGAAAAGCAAAATTATTTTTTAGCGGCTACTGATTTTATTGCTGGAACCGTTTTGCCTTCCTTGCCGATAATTGTTGCCGGTGGAATGATTAGTGCTTTATTAGTAGTATGTACAACTTTTTTTCATCTATCAAAAGATGCAGGAACTTATATTGTTTTAAATGCTATTTATAATGCCGCTTTTAGCTTTTTACCCATTTTTATTGGTTATAACGCTGCAAAAAAATTAACGGTTAATCCTATGTTGGGCGCTTTGCTGGGCGCGGTGCTGGTAGTTCCAGATATTAATGGAGTTAAGGGGCTTAGTTTCTTAGGAATTCCAATTACTACAGGGAATTATGGTAGTTCCATTCTTCCAGTCATTTTTGGCGTCTTGTTTATGTCGCTTATCTACAAACCATTGGATCGCTATATTCCAAAAGAAATAAAATTTTTCTTTGTGCCGTTATTAACAATGCTTATTGCAGTGCCAGTCATGTTGATTTGCTTAGCACCCATTGGAACGTGGCTAGGTGAATGGATCGGGGCAGGTTTAATTTGGTTGAACGTGCATCTAGGCTGGTTATCTGTCGGCATTATTGGAGCGGCAACAGCATTCTTAATGTTTTCAGGTACAGGTTCAGGATTATATGCGGCGATCTTTTTAGCCTTTGCAGAAAATGGTTTTGAAAATTTTGTTATGCCTGGAATGCTGGCTGGTAATTTAGCCATTGGTGGTGCGGCAATTGCGACTATGTGGATGCTAAAAGATAAGGATGCTAAAGCTTTAGCATTTTCTTCCGGCTTAACGGCTGTTTTTGGGATTACTGAACCAGCGATTTTTGGGGTTTTGACTCCGTACAAAAAGCCATTTATTGGTGCGGCTATCGGCGGGGGAATTGGCGGATTATTTGCTGGTTTTACGCACGTAGCAGAATATGCTTTTGTATCGCCAGGTGTAGCCAGTATTGTGGCATTTATCAATCCGGATGGGACGCATTGCAACCTGATTATGGCAGCACTAACCATGCTGATTGCTTTTGTGAGTGCGTTTATTGCAACGAAAATTATCGGAATTGAAGAAGGAGGAAATAAGTAGTATGAATAAAGAAACAACAGTTTTTCCAAAAGGATTTTTGTGGGGCGGGGCTACAGCAGCGACTCAATGTGAAGGAGCTTGGAATGTCGATGGTAAAGGAGCTTCTGTTTTAGATCATTGTACCAATGGTGATAAAGAGCATCCGCGGCTTGTGACTGAAGTGATAGATACAGAAAAGTATTTCTACCCAAGTCATGAAGGATGCAAGCAATATGAGCATTTTGAAGAAGATATCGAATTATTTGCAGAAGCTGGTTTTAAAACGTATCGTTTATCTATTAATTGGTCACGTATTTTCCCGAATGGTGATGATGAAACACCTAACCAAGCCGGCTTAGACTATTATAGAAGATTATTTGAGAAATGTCGTGAACATGGGATTGAACCGACTGTTACGATGACGCACTATGATATTCCTTGGCATCTTTGTGTAGAGTATGGCGGCTGGGCGAATCGTAAGGTTATTGATCTATTTTTAAAATATGCGAAAACGATTTTAACTGAATATAAAGGCTTAGTAACACGCTGGTTGACTCATAATGAAATTAACTTTGGCACAATTTCGTATGGAGAGATAATTACTTCTGGGATTTTACCAAAAAGTGGACGTATCCTGATGCAGGATCCTGATGCTACAACTGAAGATGTTAATAGACGGTTCCAAGCACTGCATCATGAATTTATTGCTAGTGCAAAAGTAGTGCAATTAGCTCATGAAATTGATCCCGAAAATGAAGTAGGTTGTATGATGTGCGGCTTTGCTTTTTATCCGCTAACTTGTAAACCTGAAGATGTCGCAGAAGCACAACGGGATATGGAAATCTGGAATTACTATTGTATGGATGTAATGTGCAAAGGAAAATATCCTTATTGGGCAAAGCGCTATTGGAAAGAGCATGGTATTTCTCTTGAAATCGCGGAAGAAGATTTAAGCATTTTAGCGAACGGCATGGTCGATTTTATTAGCTTTAGCTACTACCGGACCGATTGTTCTAAAGCCAATACTCAGGTTGTAGAAGGAAGAACAGATTTTGGGATGCCTAATCCAATGCTTGAAGCAACTGAATGGGGCTGGACCATTGATCCACAAGGCTTAAGATGGTTGTTGAATGAATATTACGCTCGTTATGAAAAGCCATTAATGATTGTAGAAAATGGTATCGGGGCTTATGAAACTCAAGAAGCAGATGGTTCTATTCATGATCAAGCTAGAATTGACTATATGCGCGAACATTTTAAGGCGATGGCTCAAGCAATTGAAGATGGCGTAGAATTAATTGGTTATACTTGCTGGAGTGCCATTGATATTGTCTCAGCCGGAACAGGAGAATTTAAAAAACGTTACGGTCTAATTTATGTAGAGGCAGACGATTTGGGCAATGGCAGCTATAAAAGAACGAAAAAGGATTCATTTTATTGGTATCAAAAAGTGATTTCTAGTAACGGAGTTGATTTAGCTTAAAAAATACTGGCTGAGGCAAAACTAAAGATAGTTTTGCTTCAGTTTTTTTGTTTCTTTTTTATTCATGAGTGTGAATTTTTAAGAGGTTTTGAATAATTTCTTCATTTTTTCAAGGAATAGACAAGCACATTTGTAATATTTTATAAAAAATGGATAATCCACATAAAATAAATATTTTTCTAAAATAGTCGTTTCTGTATATATCATATTTAATAAACTAATCATAAATGCATTCTTCTCTTGTTGTTAATAAAAAAAATTTGTAGATATCTACGTATGAGTTGGTTAATTTTTGTATTCTTTTAATACGAAGATATAATGATATACTCAAAATTACGGTTGCCTTAAACATCTATATATATTATATATTGTTAAGATTGTATTAAGCGACATGATATACAAGTGTCGGAATATTTCGTTTATGTTACAATTATTTCATAAATGAGTCAAAAAATTATTTTATGGAGGTAGTTTAGAAATGAAAAAAGCACTTGATTTGTTAGGGATAAGTTTTTTATTGACTATTGCAATCGTTCTCTCTTCTTCACAAGTATATGCAGAGTTTGGGGAATCTGGGGAAGGAGCCGTTGAAAAAACTACTAATAACAGTATTGAAGAAAAGATGCAAGTAGAGGGGAATTCTGAAAGTACAGAAAAAACAGAGGACACTGAGAATGTTCAAAGCATCGAAGAAAATACTAAAGCCACAAGAACTACAGAAAACGCGCTTAGTTCAACTGATGAGCTAGCGAATAATGTTTTAGGAGCACAGCTAGTAGAGGAACCCTCTCTAACAATTACAGAGGTTAATTTTGACCAAACAACAAATACATTAACAGGAAAAACAGCACCGAATGCAACAGTATACATGTATGTTCCTAGCACAATGGGACAAGGTTTTGTGAGAGCAGATGCAAATGGGGTATTTACTGTAACTGATCAATTCAGTTCTGGGCTGGAAATACTCTTAACGGCAAGTGATTCACAAGGAAGAAAAGGAGAGTCATATAGTTATAAAATTCCAGAAAGACAAGTTTCGGATTTAAAAATTACCCAAGTTGAATATGATCAAGCAACAAACACTCTAACAGGAAAAACAGCACCAAATGCAACTGTAGGTATGTACGTTCCTAGTACAAAGGGGCAAGGTTTTGTAAGAGCAGATGCAAATGGAGTATTTATTATAAGAAATCAGTTTAGACCTGGATTGGTTATGGTACTAACACCATCTGATTCACAAGGAAGAGTTGGGGAGTCCTACAGCTTCAAAGCCCCAGAAGTATCGGCTTCAGATTTTTTAAGAATTATACAAGTTGATTATAATCACAAAGCACAAACATTATCAGGAAGAACTGCACCTGATGCTAAAGTAAGTATTGGCTATCTGGGTGGAAATGAAATAGCTGCAATTTATGCAGATGGAAATGGTTATTTTTCATTTGATGTTGAACTTAAACCAGGGAATAAAATAGTTTTAATAGCGAATGATACAAACAGGAATTGGGGAGAAGAGTATACGTTTATCGTTCCAGAAGCTATTCAAATAGCTAAAAACAATACTACTACCCAAGAAAGCAAAACTAATCTAAAAGAAGATGCTAAAGGCAGCCTGCCACACACAGGCACAACACAAAATAGTTTCTTAACTATTTTAGGTGTTTTCTCATTACTTTTTGGATTAATTATTATTCACAAGAAAAAAGTACTTGTATTTAAAAAATAAAATAGTTTGGAAAAGAAATAATTGGTTCTTATTACAGAAAAAATTAATTGCCATAATTAAAACAGAAAAATAAAAAAGTAGGTAATATATAGGTGAGGAATGTATTAGTTCCTCACTTTTTTTGTGAAAAAAGCATTAATTTGAAAATTGACGCTAAAACGTCTTTAATGATATGATCGGTAGAAGTAAGTAACTAGAGGAGCAACTAAATGAACAATTATAAATTAACCATCGAGTATGACGGCGCCAGATATCTTGGCTGGCAGCGTTTAGGAAATTCAGATAAAACCATTCAAGGAAAAATTGAGCATGTTTTAAGCCAGCTGACTGGCGAAAAAATCGAGATTATTGGCTCTGGTCGAACGGATGCCGGCACGCATGCCAGAGGACAGGTGGCAAATTTTAAAACAGCAGCAGCTTTAGAAGTTGGTGAAGCCTTGAGTACGATGAATCATCGGCTGCCTCGTGATATTGTCATTAAAGAGCTGAGTGTAGTTCCTGAGCGTTTTCACGCGCGCTACAATGCCAGTGGGAAAAAGTACAGTTATTATGTATGGAACAATCCGATTCCTTCCGCTTTTGAACGGAACTACAGCTTTCACTATGAGCGAAAGCTTGATCTGGCTTTAATGGAGCAGGCTTGCCGTAAGCTGGTAGGCAAGCACGATTTTATTGGTTTTTCTTCATTGAAAAAGTCCAAAAAGTCAACCGTGCGGACGATTAAAGAGCTTTCTATTCAAGCAGAGGGTGATTTGCTGCATTTTACCTTTGTTGGCGACGGTTTTTTATATAAGATGGTTCGAATTCTTATGGGAACTATTTTGGAAATTGGTGCCGGTGAACGGGATTTAGCAACGATTGATGCAATATTTGATCAAAAAATCAGAAGCAGTGCCGGGGCAACGGTTCCTGCACAAGGCTTGTTTCTGGATGAAGTTTATTATTAAGTGAGGCGAGCAAATGGAGTTAACAAGTGCTGATTTTCAATTGTTTGAACGAAACCTGTTTACCTTTAAGCAATTGAAGGAAGTAAAAACTGCAAAGGAAATTGAACAGATTAAAGCAGATTATAAAGCTCATTGGCAGCAGTGGAAAGCGTTGCAGCTGCAAGTGGCGGAGCAGTTGCCGGCTGCTTTTCAAATGGATAAGCCTAAGGTTGAAAGCTGGACGAATGGCTGGAATCTGCGCAATCATTTTTGGAGTGCTTATCGCAGTAGGGATAGCCACAATGAAAATGCCTGCTTAGCGGTATTATTGAATAGAAAACAGTATCAAATTTATCTGATGTTTCAGCATTACAAAAGTGAAAAGCGGACAGGCAGCAGCGAAGAATATAATCGGCTGCTGGAGCGGCTGCCGGAATGGAGCCAACAGGTAGACATTACGGATTACTATATTTGGCCGCAGCTCGAACACGAATTAACCGACCATTTGCCGCTTTCGGTGTATCTGGCCGATGAAAAAAAGCAAGCAGAATTGAAGGAGGCCTTAGCCGGCAAAACCTTTCAGATGGGTAAACTATTATTTAAAACCGAACAGATTACGGACATTGAAGAAAGAACAGTAGCAACGCTAAAAGAATTAGCACCGCTGTATTTTTCTCTTTAAACAAATCAAAAACTCTTTAAACCAAGTCGCTACAGACTGTGTTTAAAGAGTTTTTTTGCATTTATTTTAAAAAGAATTCCTGTAAGGTTTCAGCAATGGTTTTCGCTAAAGGATTGTCCGCTGTCAAACTGGAGGAAAGATAAATCGTCCGCTCAAAGTGAAAATCCTCAATTGGCCGAATCATAAATAAGTCCTCTTTATTGTAAGACCAGGTAATTTTGGGATAAAAACTAATGCCTAGTCCTTGGCGCAGTAATGAACGTAAAGTGGCACTGTCATCAGTGATGGAACCGATGTTTAATTCGATATCTTTGCCTTCGATGGCTTGATCAATTGTCCGCCGAAAAGCATTTTTCTTTGAAAGCATCATTAACGGCAGTGACACCACATCGGCTAAATAAATGTTTGCCTTTTTTGCCAACGGATGCGTTTTTGGTATCGCTAAGTAGATCGGTTCGGTGATGATCGGTATATTGATTAAGCCTTCTTCCGGCTCGGAGGTAATCGTCAGAATGTTATGGTTGGTATCTGTATAATCAGGCAGCGAATCGTGCTGCATAATGGTTAGCTGAATATCCGGATGCTTTTTGGAAAACTTGCGGACTAAGCTGGGAATTGAAATAGAAGCTACCTGTAAATACAAAACGACAGAGGAAATCGTGTTTTCATTTAGCGAACGCAGCTCGTCAATTCCTTCATCAAGAATATGTAGACTCTCAGAAACATAAGGATAAAACTTTTCGGCATAAACAGTTAATTCAATATTACGACCTTTATGTGTAAATAACGGCACGCCTAAGCTACTTTCAAAATTTTTCATCGCGCGGCTTAAGGCCGGCTGTGAAATGAAGAGCTCTTTGGCAGCTTGGGTAATATTTTTCGTTTCTACGACTTTTTTAAAATAGCGTAGATGCAGATAATTCAAGCGGATTCCTCCATTCATACCTTTTGGTTATAGTTCTTTATTATATTGATATTTATCATTATAGCAAGCATTTGTTATTATGATCACAGAAAAAGAAATTCGTTTGAAAGGAAGTGCACTATGAGTAACGGGTTCTTATTTCCAGGTCAAGGCAGTCAGAAATTAAACATGTTGCAGGATGTTCCGCAAAGCTACTTAGACAAGTGTGAAGCGGTCACTGGGATTTCTTTGATCGAAACGGAAGATTGTTATCGGGATACAGTATTTATTCAATTGGCACTGATTATCAAAGCGGCTTTTTATATAGATGAAATGAACAGGCGCGGGATTCGACCGGATCTTGTTGCAGGACATTCCATTGGTGCCTTCGCTGCTGCACTTGCATGTGAAACTCTTACTTTGGAAGAGGTTTTATTGTTGGTCCATCGGCGAGCTGAATTCATGAAGCAAGCTTACCCGCAAGGCTACGCGATGGGTGTTATCGTAGGCCTGACAAGATCCGAGGTGGAAAAATTAGTCGAGCAGACGTTTGACGAAAGCTACCCCGTTTATCTCTCAAATGAGAATTGTCCAATTCAGCACACGATTTCTGGCAGCATTCCGGGTTTGGAAAAAACCTTAGCTGAAGCGAAAAAATCGCAGGCCAACACGGCCAAGCTGATTCGCGTGCCAGTGCCTTCCCATTGTAAGCTGATGGATGACACCGTTGAAAAATTAGCTCCTTATATGGATCAAGTAACGTTTAAAACACCTCAATGTACGTACTTGAAAAATATCGACGGACGTTCCACAACAGAGATCAATGAAATCAAGCTGGATTTACTAACCAATATCGCTCGTCCGGTTCAATGGAATCGCATGATGGATGTGTCCAAAGAATTAGGCATGACGATCGGCATTGAATTCCCACCAGGCAACACGTTAACCAAACTGTTCCAAGCAAAATTCGGCGAAGCCATTCGCACAATTAACCTTGATCAGCACGGTATTGAAGATACAGTATTTCTATACAACAAATGGAGATGAATAGACAGATGGAAAAAGTAAAAAGAAACTGGGCCAGCAAACGCGAGAAAAAAGCGCAAACAATGGCCGAAATTAGTGATTTAATGACCGGGAAATATATCCGGACTGAAGATATTGTCGATGTTTTAGAAAAATTGATCAAACCTGGCGATAAAGTGGTACTTGAAGGCGACAACCAAAAACAAGCCAGCTTCTTATCTAAAAGTCTAGAAAAAGTCGACACAACAAAAATTAACAACTTACACATTATTATGTCAAGTATTTCTCGTCCTGAGCATTTAACTATTTTTGAAAAAGGTATCGCAGCGAAAATTGACTTTTCATACGCAGGGGCGCAAAGCACACGTGTGGCTCAAATGATCGAAGATGGCACAATGAAATTAGGCGATATTCATACGTACTTGGAATTATACGGACGTTTGTTTGTTGACTTGATTCCAAATGTGGTTTTAGTCGCAGCCGACAAAGCCGATAAAGCAGGAAACCTATACACCGGCTACAACACGGAAGAAACACCAACGATCGTTGAAGCTGCTGCTTTTAAAGACGGTATCGTGATTGTTCAAGTCAATGAAGTTGTGGACGAATTACCACGTGTTGATATTCCCGGTGATTGGATTGATGTCATCGTACCGGCAGATCAACCATATCAATTAGAAGCTCTATTCACACGTGATCCACAAAACATTACGGAATTACAAATTTTAATGGCCATGATGGCTTTAAAAGGAATCTATGCAGAACATGAAGTTCAATCATTAAATCATGGGATTGGTTTTAACACTGCAGCGATTGAATTATTATTGCCAACCTACGGCGAAACCTTAGGAATTAAAGGCAAGGTTGCTAAAAATTGGGTCTTAAATCCACATCCAACGATGATTCCTGCCATTGAATCTGGCTGGGTCGAAAGTATTCACAGCTTTGGCGGCGAAGTTGGTATGGAAAAATATATTGCTGCTCGTCCAGACGTGTTCTTTGTTGGGAAAGACGGCACGATGCGCAGTAACCGTGCTTTATCACAAACTGCTGGTCAATACGCAGCTGACATGTTTATCGGTTCTACCTTACAGCTTGATTATGAAGGCAACTCATCAACCGTAACGAAAGGCCGTTTATCTGGTTTTGGTGGTGCGCCAAACATGGGGCATAACCCTGGCGGACGTCGTCACTCTACCCCAGCATGGCAATCTTTAAGAGATGACAGCAATCCTTTAGGCAAAGGTCAAAAGCTAGTTGTCCAAATGGTGGAAACTTACAGCTCCAACAAAAAACCAGTCTTTGTAGAAAACCTTGACGCACTTGATGTACAAAAACAAGCTGGTTTAGCGAATGCACCGGTAATGATTTATAGCGATGATACCACGCACATCGTGACAGAAGAAGGTATCGCTTATTTATACAAAGCAAAAACAAAAGCAGAAAAACAAGCCGCAATTGCTGCAATCGGCGGTGTGACACCACTAGGAATGACAAGCACCAAAGAATCCTTAGACGAATTACGTAAAGCTGGCATTGTGAAATTACCAGAAGATTTAGGAATCAAACGTAGCGATGCAAAACGCTCATTGTTGGCCACACAAACAATTGATGACTTAATTGAATGGTCAGATGGTTTATACGAACCACCAATGAAATTCCGGACTTGGTCATAAAAAGGAGAGAGAAAGATGGAACAATTATCATACACATATAAAGCAACTCAACCAATTAAAGAAAAAATTCATGTAGGCGTTGTCGGTTCCGGTGATTTAGAAATTCTAATGTTCCCCACAACGAATGCTGAATCAACGGTTCAAATCTGCACAGGTAGTGACGGCTTCCAAGAAGTTTGGGGAAATGTCTTGACTAGATTTTTCGATCGTTATCCTATCTTGTCAGACATTGTGATTAATGATTTTGGTGCCACACCCGGAGTCGTTTATTTACGATTGACACAAGCAATGGAGGAAATTTCAGATGAAAAATAGTTTCGTAGAATTAAAAGCAAGAGAACGTGTAAATGCGTTATTAGATGAAAAAAGCGGACGCGAATTAATCGGCCCTTTTGAACAAATGATTGCACCCAATTTAGTCGCTCAAGGAATTGTTCCAGAAAGCGATGATGGGATTATTATCAGCCGCGGAACCATCGACAATAAACAAGTGGTCGTGATCGCTACAGAAGGTAAATTCCAAGGCGGCGGTATCGGCGAAGTCTCCGGAGCTAAAATTGTTGCAGCACTTACTCATGCATTAGAAGAAAACAAAGCCGGCAACGAAATCTTTCCAATTTTAATTCTTGATACAGGCGGCGTACGTTTACAAGAAGCCAACTATGGTCTGTTATCCATCTCTGAAATTGGTAATTTGATTGTTGCCTTGAAAAAATATGTACCGGTTATCGGGGTAGTACCAGGACGTGTCGGTTCTTTCGGTGGTATGTCCATCACTTCTGCTCTAATGAGTCATTTAATTTCAACTAAAAAAGCCAGAGTTGGCTTGAATGGTCCAGAAGTTATTGAACAAGAAGCTGGCGTAAGAGAATTTGATTCAAGCGACAAAGACTTAATCTGGAATACCATTGGTTCGCGCCAACGGTTAAATGCCAAAATTGTTGATGAAATTGTGACAGATTCAGTGGAAGAAATTCAAGCCGCTGTTGTGGCAGCAATGGAAGCAAGAAAAGACAGTCACCGCAGCGAAAATGCTGATTTCTACGTATCATTATTAGCTGAACTAGATCTTTCTAAACCAATGAATATTGAAGACTACAATGCAGCTATAGCGAAGCATGAAACAAAACCAGTTGCTTTGCCTGAAATCAGTGAAGCAGCAGAAGCACCTAGCGAAAGCGTCGGCTATCAATGGTTCAAAGCTCTTGCTGATTACGACCAACCTAAATCCTCTGTAGGCACAGTCTATTATGGTCCTTCAAGTAAATTTAGCGAGGCCGCTGTTGTTACTAGCATCATTCCTGATGCCAACAATCCGATGTACCGTGTTCGTCATGGAGAAGTCGGTTTAGTAGAAGGCTTCCGTATGGGGCAAATTTTAGAAGCGATTTATCAAGAAGATAAAGACAAAGATGTAAAACGTCCGGTGATTGCTGTCATTGACGTACCAAGTCAAGCTTATGGTTATAACGAAGAATTAATCGGCATTCATGTAGCTTTAGCCAATAGTGCAGCCGGTTATGCAAAACTTCGTCAAGCCGGTCACCCAGTTATCGGTTTGATTGCCGGCAACGCAATTTCTGGTGCTTTCTTAGCTCATGGGTTACAATCATCACGCTTGATTGCCTTGAATAGTAAAGAAATCAGCGTACAAGCAATGTCTAAAGAAAGTGCTGGCCGGGTAACGAACCGTTCCATCGAAGAAATCGAAGCCGCTGCTGAAAAAGTACCAGCAATCGCTTATGATATCCGCAACTTTAACAAATTAGGAGCCGTGTATAACTTCCTAGAAGACATTATCAGCCAAGAAACAACTGTCGAAAGCGTTGAACAAGTGGTAACTGCTATCAACGCTGCCATCAATGACGTACGTGAAACCGCTGATACAATGCTGACTGCTCGTTATACAAATGAAATCGCAGTAAATAGCGGCCGCGTGGAAACCAACAAAGTTCGCGCAAAAATGGACGCAGAGTGGAATGATTAATAAATGGAAGCTCACGACATCGTTCGTTTCAATCAAGCAGCTGTTTTAAATATTGACTGGCCGGACTGGTTTCAACCAACGACGGAATTTGTCTATGCAACCGTTCGTCGCGATTCACTAAAGGCCGGACTGCTTCCCGTGGGTCTTAGAGGGAAGCAGCGCAATCAGCGCTTTGCTTTTGAATTGGCTGAAGAGCTTGTAGCAGAAGTGATCCATCCATGGTCACTCATTGAAAAAAACAGCTTTCGGCATGCTGAAATTCTGAATTTTTCAGCGTATCAAGCTTATCTGCAAACAAGAACACTGCTGTCAGGAACGAAATGGGGCGTCGGCGGTAGTCTGGGCTTTGAACTAGCGACAAATCAGCCGACCGTCAAAGAAACAAGTGATTTTGATCTATTACTTTATGCAAAGGAGCCCGCTGAATTGCCTCTAACGGCGATTCAGCAGCATCCTGAATTTTTCCAACCGTTGGATATGCAGGTCATTACAGTTAAAGGCGGTTTTGCGCTGAAAGAATACCTGCAGCATCCTGATAAAAAAATTTTGCTAAAAACAATCAATGGACCCATTTTGACGAATGAACTATGGTAAAAATAAAGAAAAGTGAGAAGAAGAAATGTTTGAAAATAAAGAAATTAAAATAAATGTCAGTGATTTTCAGAAAGTATTTGCGGTAACTGCAGTAATGATGCAAACCATTTTAACCTTTGCTTTGGCAAATACCCACAATGAAACGACTGCAGCTTTTATTGGCGCATTTTACGTGGTAGTGAAATATACCGCTCCAATGTTCATTTTTGCAATTGTATATAATATGGTAAAAACGAGCCAACACTTAAGCTACGGCGAATTTTGGAAAGAAAAATTCTTTGAATTAGTCGTGCCGTATGCCTTGTGGACAACCGTTTACTTACTCGTTTTTCCAGCAGTTCAACAAAAAGCACCATATACAGATGCTGCTTCCTTCCTGTTGAAATATGTAACAGGTGACGGCGCGCCACATTTGTGGTATACCGTGATGATGCTGCAAATTCAATTGCTAATGCCGTTCTTTGTTTGGTTGGGCTATAAAGTATTTAAAAACAAAGGTCGCGTTATTCCAGTATTACTATTGGCAACAGTGTTGTATGTTGCTTGGTATGTATTCTATCAAAAACAAGTGATGACCGGCGCGCATCATGACAGCTGGTACTTGTTGGATCGTTTTGTGGCAAGTTTCATGTTATATGGTATCTATGGGGCAGCTGCGTTTACTTGCCACAAGGAGCTTTATAACTTCTTGAATAAAATCCGTTTTGTTTTGATTCCAGTAGGCTTAGTGATTACGATGTTTGCGATCGTCGGTATTTTGAACGCTCCCGGTGAAGTAAGCTTTGCCAACGCACCTTACCTAAATACTATTCAAAGCTTATACAGCTTGTTGATCGTTATGTCCGTATTCTTGTTCGCTTCAAAAATGATTTTGAAAAATTCAGTGACATTGCCGGTCTTTAAATGGTTGTCAACGTATGCGTACCGCACCTATTTAGCGAATGTCTTTGTTTTCCAAGTTCTTTTATTGCTCTTTAAAGACATGTGGTTAAAATTACCAAGCGGGATTATGATTATTATCGCTTACCTTACAACAGCTACCTGTGCCTTTTTCCTAGCGTATTTACTTCATATTGTTTGGTCAGGTATTAAAGGCGCGTTTAAAAAATAAAACATCAATTTTAAGGAAATGAGGAGTCAATAATGATGAAAATAGATCACGAAAGTGAGATCATTTGCTGGCAATTAGCACAAATGGTGGAAACAGCACTGCTTGAAGAAGTCAGCTTGACTCCTAAGCCCGGCTTAGTGGATTGTCGCAGTAATGGCGCTCATGAGGATATGAACCATGCCCTGTTCGTGCGCTCAGCTCAAACCCTGACTCCTTATTTCTTTGAAATGGCTCAAGCGGCTTGGAAACAGCCTGTTGACCAAGCGCTAAGAATTACGATTGCCCAAATTGGTCGCGAAGCAGAAAAAGCGATGTATAAAGCTACCAATCAGGTCAACACCCATAAAGGAGCGATCTGGGCATTAGGCTTAACCATTAGTGTTGCAGCTAGTCAAATATGTCAAACGATGCAGCTGGATGTGACAACACTATTTGCAGAGATTGCACGTCTTACTGCTTATTCAGATACTTCTTATGGTGAAAAGGTCGCGACACATGGTCAAAACGTACAGCAAAAATTCGGTGTTTCAGGAGCTTATGGTGAAGCCTTAGCTGGCTATCCGCATGTTCAGTTGGCATTGAAAGAAGCGGAAAAGCATCAGGCGGAAACCAAAGAACAGCGCTATTTACACATGCTGTTGACAATTATCGGTTCACTGGATGACACCTGTATTTTGTATCGCAGTGACGAACAGACTTTAAAAGCTGTCCAAGCCTTAGCCAAGGAAGCAAATCAAACGAGGTTGCCGAATACTGCCTTTAATCAGTTGAATGCATTTTGTACCCGGCAGCATGTTTCACCTGGCGGCAGTGCGGATTTACTGGCAGTGACAATTTTTGTCCAAGACTTAAAAGACTGGCTAGCATGATCAAACAACAGGCTGAGATAAAAGTCGTTAAGGCTTGAAGCCTGACTTTGTCCACTGTTTATAATAAAAAAGAGACGAACCCGCAACTAAAAAATAGTTTTGGGTTCGACTTTTTTGTATTAAACCGCCTTTTGATCTTTTTTTATCACCTTTGTAAGAATCAGTGAAGTAACGACACAGCCGGCCGCCATAACAATGGCATAAATAAACATCATATTAAAGCCAGCTTTACCCGCATTATTATCCAGCCAACCACCAATCATGGTGTACATAAAGACATCCGGCAAATAACCTAAGCAGGAAACAATGCCTGATACTCGTCCGGTTTTAGAAACAGGAATCCCTGCATCGTCAATGATCGCAAAGTATTGACTGCGAATCAGATAGATAAAGAACATCCCAGCAACAAAATTCGCTAAAATAATCGCAAGCAAGCCTTGATCAGCGGGCAAGAACAGGAACAAGCCATAAGAAAGTCCTGTCAGTACAGCACCAGCAATAATGACTTTTAAGCGCGAACCGATCTTGTCAGCTAAAAAGCCGCCGATAATCCCGCCGAAGGCTTGGATAATATAACGAATCCCGCCCAGCGTTGAACCGCCGGCAACTGATAGTCCATAAACATTAATAGCCAGTGTATTGATATAGCCGAAAATACCGTATAAGCTATAGCCAAAAAAGACGATGGCAACCAGTAGCCAAACACGAGGAATCGCCAGCTGTTTAAATGTCCCGACAATCACGTCTTTTAAGGATTCTACATTTTCCTCCTGAGCGGTATCCTCAATGACAAACCAATTCAAAACACCAATGATCATCACCACAATAGCACAGGTTCGAATCGCCCACGCTGTTCCAAGAATATCGTTGGCAAACAAACCATACACACCAGTCATACCGAACACCAACAGCGCATTTAAAATCCCGCGTAAGCCCTCCTGCAGTCCGAAAAGCCGTCCTTGCTCAGAGGAATCTCCTAACATACGTGTCGCTTTAATCATTGCCGACCAATAAGTAATGATCGTGGTAATTCCCATTAAAACAAAAATCAAGCGTGCCACATTAAACGATGGAAAGGTTGAAAACCACAAACCTAGACCGCCTGTTGCCAAAAACGAAAGCGTCAGCAGCTTACGTGCCGAAAATTTATCGGCAACAATGCCTCCGATAAAATAAGAGAAAGTCGCCATAGTCGCATAGCCGGAAGACAGCATGCCCATTTGAGCATTGCTTAAATTCATGGCTTTTTGAATCGGTACATAAAATGTCTCACGAATATAAGGTAATTGAAAAATAATACCAGCACCTGCAGCTAAGAGTAATAGAGTTCCGTATTTTTTTAAAAAAGCTTTATTCAATTGTTTAACCTCCAGCAAATAATGTTTTTAAAAAAAGAACGACAAAAATGGTGTTCTCCAGCACCATTCATGATCGTTGCAGCGCTCTATTCTCTCTAGTAACACATTCAGTGTAAAGGCTTTCTTTTGTTCTGTCAACGCTTTCTTTATAATAAATATTTTAGCAAAATTTAATCTTAAACACATTTGTAAAGACGATTATTTGGTGTTTTGTCGATTTCTAATGGAAAATTTGCCGTAATTTCTGCGCTTAAACAAAATTAGCGCTGAAATAAAAGTAAAGCTCTTATCTCAGCGCTATATGCTTATTTATTCAATTCACGCATAACCTCTTCAATGAACATAAAGAGAATCGTTCGTGTTTTTTCATGGGATGCTAAGTGATCATCCTGATGCGCTTTGGTCAGGTAGATAATTTCGCTGTTATCCAGTGATAGGTTAGTATTTAGTTCTTCTAAAACCAATAAAGATTTTGCCCGATGCTTCTTCGCTTCTTCAAACAGCTGATCAAACTGAGCGAATTTTCCTGCAACAGAAAAGATCAACAGCAATGAATTTTCCGTCAAAAGACTAGGAATCAAAGACGCCTGTGTGGCACGAATCACGTGTTTATCAACGGTATAGGTTAATTTATATTCAAAATATTCCATACAAATATTTGTAGGACCATAGCCGAAAAGGATGATTTTATCATATTTTTGGATTAAATCAGCTAAATAATAAACAGACGAATCATCAAAATTTTCCATAAATGATTGAATTCTGGAAAATTCATTGCTTAGTTTTTTTCGTTTGACTAATTCCTTGCCGCTTAAAAAGCGGGCATATTCTTTATAGCCAAGAAAGCCCAGCTTTTTAACGAATTTGGAAATTTTTGATGGTGAAACGCCAGTTAAGGCAGCTGCTTCCGTAATCGTTAAGTTCGGTCGTTGTTTACTTTCTTCACTTAATTTATGGTGAATCTGTAATTCTAAGTCGTTTAATTGATCAAGCCTAATCCGCATATCCATCCCTCCTGTATAATGCTGTTGCTTACAGAGTATCACAGAAAGCCGTTTTTGAGCAACTGTTTGGAAAATTTTCCATAAATATCTGATTAAAAGTTTAATATACGGAAAACTTAATTAAATTTTAATCTATATTTAATGCAAAAAGCAACAAGCACTCGTATACTTGAAAACAAGAAAAGCGCTTTCTAAAAAATCGAATGGAGCTAATTGAATGAATTCTGACACATTGATTAAAGAAGCTATTATAGCAGATATTAAAAAAATTGTCTCTGATGAACAGGTAGTAACGGATTATGAAACGTTGTACGATGCGGCCTCTGATCGCTATCGAAAATATGCAAAAGCAAAACGTGTCTTAGACAATCCGCTACCCACCGCAGTAGTTTTCCCAAAAAACGCAGACGAAGTAAAAGAGCTGTTAATGTATGCCAATGACAATGATATTAACGTCATCGCTAGAAGCGGCAAAACGGCCACTGAAGGTGGTTTGGAAAACTGGAAAGAATTAGCGATTGTCATCGATGGTTCAAAAATGAATAAAATTCTCAATATCGATCCTTACAACATGCAGGCTACAGTTGAAGCAGGAGTTCGATTACAGGATTTGGAAGACGAATTAAGAAAAATCGGCTATACTACCGGTCATTCGCCCCAATCCAAACCGGTTGCTCAATATGGCGGGTTAGTAGCTACTCGTTCCATCGGCCAGTTTTCAACCCTTTACGGCGGTATTGAAGATATGGTGGTTGGGCTGGAATGTGTCTTTCCAAACGGGCATATCTCAAGAATTAAAAACGTGTCAAGACGTGCCGGCGGACCGGACATACGCCATATCGTTATCGGTAATGAAGGAACCTTATGCTACATCACTGAAGTCACTGTGAAAATTTTCAAATATTACCCTGAAAATAATAAGTTCTTCGGCTATTTAGTTAATGATGTAGAAACAGGCATCAAAGTTTTACGTGAAGTAGTAACAAATGGCTATCGTCCTTCAGTAGCGCGAACATACTCTCCGGAAGATGCACGTCAGCATTTTTATCATTTCTACGAAGATAAATGCGTACTGATCTTTATGGCCGAAGGACCGGCAGGAATTGTAGAAGCTACCGGTGCGGGCATTGAAGCCGCTGTTGAGAAATTTAAAGATGGCGTTTATAAACAGGTAGACAGTCAACTGATCGAAAACTGGTTTAATCAACTGAACTGGACACAGCAGACCATTGATGACGAAGTTCAGGGCATGATTGACAATGATAAGCATGATGGCTTTACAACAGAAATTTCCGCGGATTGGGAAACGATTCCTAAAATCTATAACAATGTGATTGAACGCATCCGCAATGAATTTCCGCGTGCCGCAGATTTGACTATGTTGGGCGGTCACTCTTCGCACAGCTATATCAATGGCACAAACATGTATTTTGTTTACAATTACACGATTAACTGCGAGCCTGAGGATGAAACAAAAATCTACCACCATCCGATTCAAGCGATTATTGTAGAAGAAACCTTGAAATTAGGCGGCTCTATGTGTCACCATCACGGTATCGGAAAATATCGGAATGAATGGACAAAAGAAGAACATCAATCCGCTTACTATATGCTTGAAAGTCTAAAAGAAGTTTTTGATCCAAAAGGAATTATGAATTACGGTAACATCTATCCAGTGCAAGAAGGCTATAAATATCAAAGATAGATAAAAGCTTCACCTTGGAGACTTTGGAGAAAATCTTAGCCAGCAATTGCTGTATGAGCGGCTTCTCCAAAGTACTCTTGAATTTATTTCGTTAAATGTTAGGAAGAAGTACACATGAAAATGATTTGTTTAGTTAAATTTGTGCCGGACACCGAACAATATGAATACGATTATGAAACAGACAAAATCAATCGGGAGAAATCGCGGCTGATTTTAAACCCTGATGACAAGAATGCTTTAGCTTGGGCGCTCCAACAAAAAAAGCGGGATAACTCTTCCATAGTGGAAGTTGTTTCGATGGGACCCAAGAAACTGGAAAAAGAACTGAAAGATTTTATTCGACTAGGTGCAGATTGTGCGACGTTGATTAGTGATCGTTTATACGCCGGCAGTGACTCACTGGCGACAAGTCTTGTGCTCTCCGAATATTTACACACACAAGAGTATGACATCATTCTCACCGGCACACATACGCTGGATGGCGGTACGGGTCACATCGGGCCACAAGTTGCAGAGCAGCTGGACGTGAATCAATTTTCCAATATTGGCTTAATTGAATCGGTCACTGAACAATTCTCCATTGTAAAAGCTGATCAAGACGGTAAAACACTGCGCTTGAAAATCCAACATCCCTGCGTGTTAAGTCTGACCCAACAAATGAATATTCGTTTAGGGTTCGTTAGATATGAAAACATTGATAAAAATGTCGATGCTCAATTCTCTCTAGTAACAAACGAAACCCTAAAACTTTCAAAAACAGCAGTCGGTCGTCACGGTTCGCCTACTAAGGTGCGCAAAAATACTGTAGCCAAAAGAAAAAAAGTCCAGCATCAAACCGTCGGTACAGACGATGCGGGCATTGCTGCGGTGGTTAATTATCTACAGGAAAAGGGGTACTTGCATGTTTAAAGCACTCATTCTTATAGATCAAGATTTTATAAAAGACTCAGTAGACTTGATTGAAGCAGCGACACGTTTAGCCGGTTCACAAGAGGCAACGATTTGGGGCTTAGGCATTAATCTTACAGAGCAACTAAAGGGCTTTGATACGCAGCTTCATGTGGAACTACCGCCAGAGCAGCTGAAGGATAGCCGGGTGATTACCGACATTCTAGAGCAGGTCCAGCAGGAATATGCCTTTGACAGTATTTTAATTCTTGCGACGGATTTTGGTCGCATGGTAGCGCCGCGTCTAGCGATGCGCTTAAAGGCTGGTTTAGTAGCGGACATTACGGAGATTGAAGTGGAGGGACAGGAGCGCAGACTGATTCGTCCGGCGTTTTCAGGGAATATGCTGGCAAGTATTGTGTGTGAATCGACGCCCATTATGGTCAGTGTTCATCCCAATGTGTTTCACGCCGCTGAGTTGACTAAAGCGCCTGAAATGCTTCATTTTCCTCTCGAAAAAATGAAAGCGTCATCAATCGAAGTTTTGGCAAGCGCTGAACATGAAGCCAGTTACGACATTCGTGATGCGCAGGTACTGGTGGCAGCCGGTGCCGGGTTTAAAGCACCAATGGACAAGCTCCAACGTCTGGCTGAGCAACTAAACGGTTCCGTAGCTGTCTCTAAACCAGTAGTAGAGCAACGAAATGCACCGCGGGAAATTCAGGTAGGGCAATCCGGTAAAACCGTTAGTCCAGAGCTTTATCTCGCTTTAGGTATTTATGGTTCTATGCAGCACATTGAAGGCTTAAAAAATGTAAGCGATATTATCTCCGTGAATATTGATGCGGGTGCACCGATGAATTATTTAGCCAACTTAGTGGTGGTGGGAGATGCGGCAACCTTTGTCGAAAAGCTGAATACACGATTGAAAGAAGTATTAAAATAATAGAAAAGAAGGTAAAACAATGGAAATCAATGATTTTAAAATGGATTTGTTTGCAATTAAAGGAAAAAATGCTATCATCACCGGCGGCAATACAGGACTGGGACAAGCTTTTTCATTAGCTTTGGCAGAAGCCGGAGCAAATATCTTTATGCCGTCTATTATGCCGGATGATCCTGCCTTTAATCAAACCTTGCAAGAACGTGGTGCCAAAACACATTATATGTATGCGGATATTACTAAAGACGGCGTACCGCAGCAAATTATTGAAACCTGTATCGAGGAATTCGGCTCGGTTGATATTTTGGTTAACTGTGCCGGTATTTGTCCTGTCGATGATGTGATAAGCTATGGACGCGATAAATGGGATGCGACTATCAATATTAACTTAACTGCGGCTTTTGATATGAGCCATGAAGCAGCCAAAGTAATGATTCCGCAAAAAAGTGGTAAAATTATCAACATTTGCTCTCTATTTTCGTTCTTGGGCGGACAATGGGCACCGGCTTATGCCGCTTCTAAGCATGGACTGGCCGGCTTAACTAAAGCTTATTGTGATGAATTAGCACAATACAATATTCAAGTAAATGGTATTGCTCCGGGCTATTTCAAAACAGCTGTTGCTCAAGCTTCTATTGAAGATACAGAACGGAATAAATGGATCGTCGATCATACACCGGAAGGCCGCTGGGGTGACGTAGCTGATCTAATGGGTGCCACTGTCTTTTTAGCTTCTGAGGCTTCTCATTTTGTAAATGGACATATTCTAGCAGTGGATGGTGGCTTTTTAGTTCGCTAAAGACAAGTCGAAAAATCAAATGAGATAAGGAGAACTTGATGGAAAAGAAGTATATCGTCGGAATTGACGGCGGCAGTCAAAGCACTAAAATCGTTATCTTTGATCTCGAGGGCAACATTGTCGCAGAAGGCAAGGAAAACCTGCGCCCGATGCATTTAGCGGATGGCGGTGTGGTCGAGCATCCGGGAGATGACTTATGGGAATCGCTTTGTATAGCAGCTAATAAAGCGATGGAGCAGTTTGGCATCCGTAAAAATAATATTGTTGGCATTGGCTTAGGCTCAATCCGTTGTTGCCGCGTATTGCTGAAAAAAGACGGCACGTTGGCACAGCCGGTGATTAGCTGGATGGATAAACGGGTAGCAACGCCTTATGTTCATGAGAACCCAGAAGTCAGCTATGTGACCTCAACTAACGGCTATTTGACCCATCGTTTGACGGGTGAATTTAAAGACAACATTGGCAACTGCTTCGGGCAATGGCCGGTGGATTATGAAACCTGGGACTGGTCGACGGATGAGGCTGTTTTGAAGCAGTATAATTTGCCAAGAGAAATGCTTTTTGATGTAGTAAAACCGGGAGACATTCTGGGCTACATTACAGAAACGGCTAGTGCAAAAACAGGACTGCCAGTAGGCATACCAGTCATTGCAACAACAAGCGACAAAGCAGTAGAAGGCTTAGGAGCAGGCTTAATTCATGATACAAGTGCTTTTGTATCATTAGGTACGTATATCAGCAGTATGGTTACTGGGGAAGAAATGCCGCAGGATTCTGTAAACTATTGGGGAATTATGTCTTCGATTCCCGGTAAATATGCATATGAAGGCTATGGAATTCGTCGGGGCATGTGGACTGTTTCGTGGTTTAAGGATTTGCTGGGAGAAAAAATCAGCCTTCGGGCAAACTATCAACAGATTTCAGAAGAGGAATATCTCAATGAACAAGCCCAGCATGTTCCAGCAGGTAGCGATGGCTTAATGACGGTGCTGGATTGGCTGGCTAATCCATGGGAACCATTTAAGCGGGGGATGATGATTGGCTTTAATGCGCATCACGATTACCGTTATATGTACCGTTCTGTGCTGGAAGGCATTGCCTACACGATGAAAAACAATGTGACGAGAATGACGGATGAATTAGGCAAAGAAATGGAAGAGGTGATTATTACCGGCGGCGGTTCAAATAGTGACCTACTCATGCAAATTTTTGCGGATGTCTTTAACCTGCCGGCAAAACGCAATGTCGTCAATGGCAGTGCCAGCGTAGGCGCAGCGATCAATGCAGCAGTCGGCCTGGGAATCTATCCTTCGTATGAAGAAGCGGTAGCAAAAATGGTAAAAGTAAAAGATGTTTTTCAGCCGATTCCCGAAAATGTGGCTATTTATAAACGCCTAAATGAAGAAGTTTATCAAGGCTTGACCGAGCATACAGATACGGTGTTGAGTAAAACATTTGAGATTTTACATGCTAACGAACAAAGTGCCTAATAGTCTATATTAGGAAAGAGTTAAAAAAGGACTAATAGTGGTCGGGACAAACAGGTGGATTTTGTCTCAGACCCTCTTAGCCTTTTTTCCGTATACATAGAAAGTGAAAGGAGTAGCTGAATGATTGAATTTATAGGGGTAGAGAAAAAATATAGCGCAGCGACAGCTGTTGCTCAGCTGGATTTAACTATTGATGATAATCAGTTCATCTGTGTGATTGGTACCAGCGGCAGCGGGAAAACAACCTTGCTGCGGATGATTAATCGAATGATCGCGCCTTCAACAGGAACAATCAAAATCAATGGCCAAGATACAGCCAAATTAAACGAGGACGAGTTGCGGCGGAAGATCGGTTATGTGATTCAAAATATCGGTCTGTTTCCTCACATGAGTATTCGCGATAATATTATGGTCGTTCCCGGACTGTTGAAATGGTCTGCGCAGCAAAAACAGGGAATTGCGGAGCGTTTAATTGAAAAGGTGGAGCTGCCGTTAGATTATTTAGAACGCAAACCCAAAAATCTTTCTGGTGGTCAACAGCAAAGAATTGGCGTTATTCGTGCATTAGCGGCTAATCAAGACATTATTTTAATGGATGAACCTTTTGGTGCGCTTGATCCAATTACCCGTGAAGCCTTACAGGAAATGATTAAACGGCTGCAGCAAGAAATGCAGAAAACCGTTATTTTTGTAACCCATGATATAGAAGAAGCGCTGAAGCTGGCAGACAAGATTATTATTATGGATCATGGCGAGGTTATTCAATACGATACCGTAGAGACGATTATCAAACAACCGGCTAATGCCTTTGTAGAGGAGTTGCTAGGCAAACGCAAAAAACAAACCTCGCTTGGCAATGAAATGCAGGTTCGTGATTTAATGTGCTCTGAGGTTGAAGCCGTTTCATTAAGCAAATCCATCCACGCAGCCATGGAACAGATGACCCGGAAACGAGTCGATACCTTACTGGTCGTTGATGATGAAAATCATTTGAAAGGCTTTATTGATATCAAGGATTTGAATGGCAGTGTTCCTAAAGAAACGAATCTGTATGAAATCATGCGGACAGACACAGCTAGCGTGAATCAAAACGAAAATGTTGCTGACGTGGTGGATCCGCTGTTGAATATGGAATTGAAATATTTGCCAGTTGTGGATGACGAGAATTATTTGGTGGGTATTTTGACGCGGTCTTCTTTAGTATCGCTGATTTATGCCCAGTTGAAGTAGGTGAAAAAATGGAAAATTTTTGGAATCAATACGGCGCTGAAATCCTATTGAAAACCTGGGAGCATCTCTATATTTCCTTCAGCGCCGTTTTTTTAGGAATGATCGTGGCTATACCGCTGGGTGCTTGGTTGACACGATTAAAAAAAGGCTCGGAGATGATCATTAATATTGTTGGCTTTTTGCAGACTATTCCGTCATTGGCGTTGTTGTCGATTATGGTGCCACTTTTTGGAATAGGCAAAGTCCCGGCGATTGTCGCGTTATTTTTATATTCCTTGCTGCCGATTTTGCGAAATACGTATGTCGGTATTCGTTCAGTTAATGCTACTTATTTGGATGCGGCGAAAGGCATGGGCATGTCCAAATGGCAGCGGCTGCTCCAAATTGAATTTCCGCTGGCTTCCAGTGTTATTATTTCCGGTATTAAGGTTTCGGCGGTCTATGTTATTTCATGGACGACTTTGGCAGCTTATATCGGCGCCGGGGGACTGGGTGATTTTATTTTTAATGGACTAACACTTTATCGGCTCGATCTGATTATGATGGGAACGATTCCGATCACCTTGCTGGCATTATTGACGAATCTATTATTAACGCAGGTGGAAGCGCGCTTGTCTGTGGAACGAGGGGGATAAAATGAAAAAGAAAATAATGGTATTACTCGCTTTTTTAGGACTGTTTATTTGGTTTATTGCCTCTAATTTTTCCAACAAGGATGAAACAATCACAGTTTCCGGCGGCGTGACCTCGGAATCGCAAATTTTAGGCAGTATTGTTGTCGCTCTTTTACAGCATTATACGGATAAAGAAATCGTCTTTTTGAATAATTTAGGGTCGGCAAATATGATGCAGGCGGCTATGGAACGCGGTGATTTAGATATTGCTTCCCCACGTTATACAGGAACTGATTTAGTCGGAACACTGAACTTACCAGTGGAAAAGGATCCCGAAAAAGCCCTGAAAATCGTCCAAGAGGAATTTCGGGAGCGCTATCAGTTTGAATGGTTTCCCAGCTATGGCTTTTCCAATCAATTTACCTTTATGGTAACCAAAGAAACAGCGGCGAAATACCATTTGAAAAAAGTAAGTGATTTAAAAAAATATGCGGATAAGCTCAATCTAGGCACCGATCAAACCTGGTACAAGCGGGAAGGAGACGGCTATCAAGCCTTTACTGAAGAATATGATATGTCCTTTAAGCGCGTGTACCCCATGCAGGTCGGCTTATTATATGATGCACTGGCTGTTGGCGAACTGGATGTTATATTAGGTTATTCCACTGATGGACGTGTCGGTAGCTATGATTTGGTCATGCTGGAAGATGACCACAAGTTTTTCCCGCCTTATACCTGCAGTCTGGTTGCGACAGATCAGGTGCTAAAGGAAAATCCACAGCTGAAAAAAATTCTGGCTAAACTAGCTAATACCATTGATACCGAAACAATGCAGAAAATGAACGATGAATCGGATCGTCAGCTTTTAGAACCGGCGTTAATTGCCAGACAGTTTTTAGAAGCCCATAATTTTTTTGAGGAGGAAATAAAATGATCCAAGCAACCATTCAATACTTAAATGAAAATTCCTCTTATATTATTAGTCAGTTCTCTACGCACATTTATATTTCCATTGTGGGTGTGGTGTTAACTGTGCTTGTGGGTTTCCCGATCGGAGTGCTTTTATCAGAAAATAAAAAAGCGGCTGCAGTGGTGTTGGGCCTCATTAACGTAATACAGACGATCCCGTCAATTGGGATGCTGACGATCCTTCTGATTATCATGGGTCTGGGCAAGAATACAGTCATTGCAACGGTCGTGTTATATTCCTTGCTGCCGATTGTGAACAATACCTACGTCGGCTTAAATAATGTCGATGCTGTGTATATTGATAGCGCGCGCGGGATAGGGATGAGCCGTTTTCAGGTCTTATATCGCATTAAAATTCCGCTGGCTGCACCGATTATTTTAGCCGGAGTGAGAAATGCGCTGGTGATTGCTGTCGGGATTACTACGATTGGTTCATTTGTTGGCGCAGGTGGGTTAGGTGATATTATTTTACGAGGTATCAATATTACAGACGGCAAGCCAATTATTTTTGTCGGCGCTTTTTTATGTGCCTTAATCGCGTGGCTGCTGGATCGGCTGTTCAATTGGCTAGTGAAATAAAATGGAATTGAAAATCTAATCAAATTTTAACTTACGAAGCATAATTCTTTCTGATACACTAATAAAAGTCGCTTTTGTGACTATTAGAAGGAGGAATTTTGATGCCAACAAATAAAAAAGAAGGAATTTTATTTACTTCGTTGATGTGTTTTCTGATGGTCTTAGGCATGAGCCTATATAATTTATTCTTGCATGATGATCTTTCCGTGGGCGCCTTGCTACAAGGCTTAGTGCCGGGCTTTGTCGTTGCTTTCATTCTGGATACGTTTGTGGTTGGAGTGATTGCTAAAAAAATAGCGTTTAAATTACCAATCAATAAAGAAAAAAGATATCAGGTCATTTTATCCATCTCATTTTTCATGGTTTTGGGCATGGTTAGTTTGATGTCTTTATTCGGAATTATTATTGAAGGGGGAATTCCTGCAGATTTAGGCAGTGCCTATCTTCAAGCTTGGAAAATGAATTTTATTGTCGCATTACCCTTTCAGCTTTTAATTGTAGGACCGATCTCTCGAACGGTGTTAGGCTATATCCAAAAAGCGGCTGCAGTTGCGAGTTAATCTTGCAAAAAAAGAAACGATCATCAGTGATAGGATTATTTTAATCAATTGATTGCAATAAAGCTTCCTTATTTGTAAAATAGCTTCTTGTTATTTTATAGATAAGGACTTTTTTTATTAAAATTTATTGAAGAAATGCATCATAATTTTTAAGTCAATCAGGCTCAATCCTAAAATCCAATAATAATAATCACAAGCAATAGCTGTTAGTTTTAGCAAAAAATTGGTAAGCTCTGACCCATTTTTTTCAGGCTGCGCTGAAATTATCGACCGTTACAGCTGTTCTTCCTACGTATAATAAAGGTATCAAGTAAATAGGAGGAACTGCCGATGAAATGGTATAAACAAACCGCAGCAGAAGTAATGAAGCACGTTCAGACGTTTCAAAAAGGCCTTTCCAAGGAAGAAAGAAGCCACCGTTTAACCACAAACGGTTATAATAAAATCGCAGAAAAGCAACAAGTAAAACCATGGAAGAAATTTTTAAAGCACTATACGGATCTTTTAATGCTGGTCTTGCTGGCAGCCGCTATCTTAAAATTTACGACAGGTGATGTTGTTGAAGGAAGCATTATTTTCTTCGTCGTAATCATTAATGGTTTTGTCAGCTATTGGCAGGAGCGTAAAGCAGAAGAATCGCTGGATGGCTTAAAACAAATGATGGGACAAGAGGCAGTCGTGATTTCAGCCGGACAAAAAATCATCGTTCCAGTAGAGGAAGTCGTCAAAGGTGATCTGGTTGCGTTAAAAGCCGGTGATGTTGTGCCGGCAGATCTGCGTTTGCTGGAGGTGCATGATTTATTTATTGAAGAATCAATCTTAACCGGTGAATCTGAGGCTGTTGAAAAGCAAATGGAAGAAATCGCAGAGGAAGCAGGTCCGGCTGATCAGAAAAATATGGCGTTTTCCGGAACCTTGGTGCAGTCAGGCTCTGCAATCGGTGTTGCTGTCGAAACAGGTGACACAACTGAAATTGGTAAAATCAACCATGCATTACAGGCGGTGGCTAAGCAGACAACACCGTTAGTAAAAAAAATGCATCAGCTAAATCAACAAATTTTCAAAGGGATTTTAGTGTTAGTCGTTTTCTTATTATTCTTTACCACCTTTAAGCATGGAATGGCTTGGAACACGTTATTTTCAGCAATGATTGCCTTGATAGTGGCAATGATTCCAGAAGGTTTGCCAGCTGTTTTAACCATGATTCTTTCCTTGGGCGTAAAAGAAATGGCACAGGAGCATGCGATTATCAAAGGGATGCCTTCAGTAGAAACGCTAGGCTCAATGACGGTCATTTGCTCCGACAAAACAGGAACTTTAACGAAAAATGAAATGACCGTTATGGATGTGATCACTGAAGAAAAAGATCGTGTACTGGATATTATGAATAACTGTCAGGAATTAAAACTGCAGGATCAACAAACTGCCGCAGAATTAAAAGGCAATCCGACCGAGCTGGCGTTGCTACATTATGTAGAATCAGCACAGCTGCAGTTAAAGGAAGTTTCTGGAAAAATTCCGTTTAGCTCTAGCTATAAGTATATGGCAACCATGCATCCGGAAAAGGATCAGGCGGTTATTTTTATCAAAGGGGCACCGGAAGTCTTAATGCAAAAAGCCGTATTAACTGAAAAAGAAAAGCAGCAATGGCAACAGGCGGCTTCTAATCTGGCTCAAAAGGGCCAACGAGTTTTGGGCTTTGCGTACAAAAAAGTAGCTGCACAGCAAGAGCTGACGCATGACTCCTTAACAGAGCTAACCTTTGCAGGCTTGGCGGGGATTATTGATCCGCCGAAGGAGAGTGCCATTCAGGCTGTTAAAGAGTCTCAAGAAGCCGGAATCGCTGTAAAAATGATTACAGGGGACCACAAAGATACCGCTCAGGCGATTGGTGAGCAAATCGGCTTGAAGCACACGGCGAAAGTGCTGCAAGGAAAAGAGATTGATGCAATGACAGAAGAAGAGCTGGCGCTTGAAGTAACACATGTCGATGTTTTTGCCAGAACTACCCCGGAGCATAAGCTAAGAATTGTTAGTGCGCTGCAAAAAAACGGCGAAATTGTCGGTATGACTGGTGATGGTGTAAATGATGCCCCCGCATTGAAAAAGGCTGACATTGGAATAGCGATGGGCATTAAAGGAAGTGAAGTCAGTAAACAAGCTGCTGACATGGTGTTGGCGGATGATAATTTCCATACGATCGCTAAAGCAGTTAAAGAAGGTCGGCGAATTTTTGACAACCTGAAAAAAACGATTAACTTCTTTTTACCTACCGCATTGGCTCAAGGTCTGATTGTAGTCTGGGCGTTGCTGGCCAATCAGCCATTACCGTTAACTCCGGTGCAAATTCTCTGGGTAAACATGGTAACAACAATTACCTTATCTTATGCTCTAGGCTTTGAAAAAGCGAGTGCAGATACGATGAAGCGCCCACCAAGAAATACTAAGGAAGGCATTTTGACCGGCTATAGTATTTTTAGAATTCTGTATGTTTCCTTGCTAATTATGATTCCTGCTTATTTACTGGCGATGCGCTTTGAAGGCGCTGCACTACAGCAAACGATCCTTCTGCAAAATATTGTGTTGGCTCAGGCGCTGTATATGATTAATTGTCGGGAATTACTAGAGCCATCGTTGAATAAAGACTTTTTCAAAAATAAGGTTCTCTTTATTTCTCTAGGCATCTTGTTCCTTTTACAGGCAGGCGTGATCTTTTTACCAGTTGCCCAGCAGCTGATTGGAACCACTACTCTTAGTTTAAGTCAGCAACTAGTGATTGGCGGCAATGTGTTACTATTATTCGTAGTAGTAGAAATAGAGAAGTGTATTAGTAAACGTCTAATGAATAAAAAAAGTAGCACACAGCTGAAACAAAGCTAATTTCAGCCACTATAAATAAGGCCCTAAAGTGAACTCCTTCAATTGTTGGAGTTCATTTTTTGTTGGCATCGTAGAAATATAGAAAACGGGAATTGCCAAGTGATCCAGTGGAAGGTTAGAAACAAGAATATCCGTTGGTTGAAAAGCAAGCTGATCTAAGCTGGTAGATTCAACCTCTTTTAAGACAATTCGTTTGCCTAAATAATCCGCTAATTCCTGCTGTAAAAAAGCTTTCCAAGCCGGCTCGCCCTGAAAGACAAAATAAACCGTCATCATCTGTGGCTGTACCGCAAAAATTGCTTGCTGCTGTAAGAGCGCCATTAAATTGAGCAAATAGGTCGGATCACTCAACCGATTCTTTATTGCCAACGACTCTAGTAGATCAAGGTTTTGTTCAGTAAAATCTACCTGATTTTGGCGTGCAGTCATCAGTTCTTGATATTCCAGCTGAAATTGCTCAGACAAAGTCAATGACTCATTATACTTTAAAAGTACAATCAGCAAATTAGTTGCTAAAGCTGTTTCCTTTAATTGTGGCAAATGAAGGGTTTGCGCTAATTTTTGCACGAATTGCTGTGTCAGCACATTCAATTCAGCATACTGTTCCTGCAAAAGCGTTGCTAATTGAGAACCCTGACGATTGTTGTAATTCCAGCTTTCCAAAAAACAAAAGAAAGCAAAGAAAATCTCATTGTCCTGTAAATAGACACCTTCCTTTTTGTATAGTTCAGATAAAGCTTCAGCATAAGCATGAAACAAGGCATCCTCTTTATCAAAAATGAATTCACCGATCGTACAGCCTGCTTTGATCCGAATCGTATTAATGAAAAACCAGCAGGCGCCAAAAATCTGTTCTGTTTCAACCGCCAAATCAGACTGGTTCAGCTGCTTTAAAAATTGAAAGTAGTTGCTTTCATGAATAGAATAGTTTGAAAAAAAATAATTATTGTGCGTAAATGGAACTAGTAAGCGATGATAAAAGACGCGAATCGCCGTTTCATTGCCGGTTAATTGTGCTTGTGTAGCAGATAACTGAATAGCAATGTGAAATGTGGAAAGCTGCTGATTGATTTTTTTCGTGTATCTTCTTAAGGTTTCAAAGGAGATGCCGGTGTCATGCAGAAATTGTGGTACAGTCAGCTTCTTTTTAAAAAATAATTCTTTCAACAGCTGGACACCGACAGAGTGAGGAAGAAATAATTCCCATAATTCATTGGTCAGCTGCTGCTGACTCATCAGACGAATACCAGTGCTGTCTGTTTCAATTTGCCAGCCTTCTGGTAATTGCGCTTTGATAACCTGCAGATCAGAAAAAATCGTTCGTTCAGTCGTTTGGATTTCTGCTGCGAGATTTTTAGCTGTAATTTGGCGGTGGTTTAATAGCTGTTCAAGTATTAAAATCTGCCGATGAATATCTTTTTCAACAATAATTTTTTTCAGCATTGAATACATGCGTGAATCGCTCCTTTATGTCAAAATCTACAATAAAAATTGGACGTAATACGGGGACAAAATAAAAAACAATTCAGGTGAGAGTTATGTCATTTTTAAGGAAATATGGGTTTGACTTTTTACTATTAGGCGCCCTAAGTGATTTTTTAACGCCTTATGTACTAGGAATCTTTTATCCGCAGCTGGATCAGCAGCAACAGGTAATTAGTGCTTTTGGAGACGTTAATAGTCCGGTGCAGCACGCGTTTTTCATTTGGTCGGTGGTTTCAGGACTATTAATTGTAGGAGCTTTGCCTGCACTTGCTAAACATTGCAAGGCTGTGTCGAAAAAAATCGCTGCTTGTCTCTGTATCGCGCTAGGTGTTTACGGGATTGGCGATTGTATTTTTACAGGACTGTTTAGTATTGATGCACAAGAAAGCGTTTGGCGTTTTTCAACATGGGTTCACAATATTGGTTCTGGAATAGGCTATATGGGCTTTTTGATCAGTCCGGCTTTGTTTGCCTGGTTTTATCAGCGCGCAGGCAATCAGAAACAGAGTCGTTCATTTTTTCTATTATTTTTGGTCAGCATATTTTTTGCGGCCATTTACGGCTTGGCGCGACTGCCGCAGCTCAGTGACTTGCCTGTTTTAAATCAGCTAGGACTTTGTCAGCGAATTAGCTTCTTTTTTAACTATTTGCCAATCGTGCTTTTTTCCTTGCAGCAGCGAAAATGTCCAGATGATTTTTCAAGGCTATAGGTAAAAGGCATAGGCGGTTTACGTAATAAGTATTTTTCAAATCAATTAATTATAGCTTAGTATTATAAGAGGAACAAGCAACAGAAAGGAGTAAACAGGCTTATGACCCCGTTATTAGCAAAAATTATCGGTATCGAAATTTTAAAAGATTCTCCGTTATTTGACGAAATTCATCAAGAAAAAGCAGGCAATGATCCATTACTCGCTGCTTTAAACAACTCCTATCATGATGAAAAAGAAACTCTGGCGCTTTGTGAAAAAATTATAGGTCGTACCATTGACGCTTCAACGACGATTTCATTACCCTTTTATACAGATTTCGGCAAGCATATTTTTTTAGGAAAAGATATTTTCATTAACAAAAACGTCATGTTTGTAGACCTAGGCGGTATTTATTTAGACGATCGTGTCTTGATTGGTCCGAATGCTCGTTTGATTACAGTCAATCATTTAATGGAGCCGGAAAAAAGAAGAGGGATTCTGGTGAAGCCAATTCATGTAAAAGAAAATGCTTGGATTGGAGCGAACGCTACTATTTTACCCGGTGTAACAATTGGGAAAAATGCCGTCGTAGCAGCCGATGCAACGGTGACGAAGGATGTCGCAGATAATGTAATCGTTGCCGGGAGTCCTGCCAAAGTGATCAAAAAAATCGAATAAAAGCAACAGCCCTCGGCCGCAGCGGAATCGGTTGAGGGTATTTTATTAATGGCAAAAGCTAACAATAAAAACAGCTAAAGAATTCTCAAAAAAAGTTGTGAATTAGGCAAATTTCGAGTACAATTTAATTATAAAGAAAAATATTTTTTATTGCTAAAAAAAGATTAGGAGGTAAGAGGATGAGTAAGACTTATTTAAATTATGTAGGCGAAATTATTACCGATGTTGAGTACCATGGTTTAGGTGAACCAGAAGGCTTTTTGGAAGTGCATATGGATGTGGAGTTGCCATTTCGTCTCTATTGTCGTATGAACGATGCTGACTGGGAAGCAGTATCAGAGAATGAGCGGCTGGAATTAATCAAAGAATTGGAAGAAACCAAAGCTAAATACTCTAAAAGCGATTACCGCTACTACACGATGGATTTCTATTTAGCAAGCCTAGGTGGGTTATAATTCCTAATTAAATGAAAGCGTTTTAAAAAATAAGAAGAACTCAAAGCAGTAGCTAAACTATAAGTTCATCCAATTTGTGATTATTTGAACAAATTTACTGGAAAATAAAAATAAACAACGCTCTATTTGATAGCTTATATCAATTTAGAGCGTTTTTATCTGTCAAAATGAATAGATAAATAAAATAGAAACAGTATATATAATTATTATACTAAATAGATTGTAAAAACGCTTGCAAAGATTTGAGCAATATGCTAGAATAATCTCAAATTGAAAGAGTAGTTACTGATGAATTTGAGCAGGCTATATCTTAATTAGTTACCCGAGGCGGTAGCTTTATTAAGGATAGCTTTTTTTGTTGTGGAGGTGAAATGGGTTGAAGATAAAAAAGATATTAAATAACAATGCGGTACTTGTTGGGAAAAATGGCCGAGATTTTATTTGGATTGGCACTGGGCTGGGTTTTCAAAAAAAGCCGGGACAACTCGCGGATGAATCTAAAATTGAAAAGGTATTCGTGCTTCAAAAGAAAGCGACCATCAATCGACTCTTAGCTCTATTGGAAGCTACACCGATTGATTATGCGGCCTTGGCGGATGATATTATCTCGCTGGCAAAAAAAGAGCTGAAAAGCCAATTGAGCGAAGCGCTCTATGTCTCGTTAACTGATCATTTATACAATCTAGTGAAGCTCCATGAACAAGGCTTGCTGATCCACAATAAATTGTCGTGGGAAATCAAGAAATTTTATCCGAAGGAATTTGACGTCGGTAAAAAAGCCTTAACATTAATCGAAGCGAAATTCGGTATTACTCTTGAAGATGATGAAGCTGGCAATCTTGCTATGCACCTGATTAATGCACAGCTGACGGATACGATTGAGGTAACAGAGGATGTCCAAAAGCTGTCGAAAAAAATCAGAGATATTCTGGCACTCGTACGGATGCACAACAAAATTGAAATCAACGAAGATTCCTTAGCCTTTGATCGTTTTGTTACACACTTGCGCTTTTTCTTTAAGCGGTTGGACACGATGAGCCGCAATGAAAAAAGCAATCCGCTTTTACTGCACTGCATTGAGCAATACCCAAGTGCGTACAGCACGATGGACTTAATTGAAAAATATTTAAACGTGAAACTAACAGATGACGAGCAATTATATTTAATTCTTCATATTCAAAAATTAATAGAGAACGATTAAGGTTGTTACTGGTAAAGCAGGCAAGACTTAAAAAGCCGTAAAAAGGCTTTTTAGGTCTTGCCTTTTTTATAAAACGAAAGGAGCATTTCGCTATGAAGTACGAAAAATTAAGTACGGAAATTCTAGAAAATATTGGAGGAAAGGAGAATATTAATTCTATTACACATTGTATTACCCGGCTGCGTTTCAAATTAAAAGATGAAGCAAAAGCCAATACAGAGGCGATTAAAGAGCTTGATGGTGTTGTAACGGTCGTGAAAAGTGCTGGTCAATATCAGATTGTCATTGGCAATCATGTGCCGGAAGTGTACAAGGAATTTATTCAGCTGGCAGGAATTTCAGAAGAAAGCAGTAACAGTGAAGAGAAGCCTAAAGGATTTTTGAATACGTTTGTTGACATTGTTTCAGGAATCTTTACCCCTGTTATCGGTGTGTTGATGGCAGCTGGGATGATTAAAGGGGTTTTAGCATTATTGACCGCTTTTAATGTGATTGATAAAGAGTCAGGCACTTATTTGATTATTAATGCTTCGGGCGACGCGTTTTTCTATTTCTTCCCACTCTTTTTAGGGTATACTGCATCGAAAAAATTCGGAGGCAAACCGTTCTTGGGTATGGCGATTGGAGCAGCGCTGGTTTATCCGGCGATTGTGGCAGCCAACAGCACGATGGAGCCTTTATACACAGTTTTTGCAGGTACGCCGATTGAGTCACCTGTTTACATTACCTTTTTGGGAATTCCGGTGATTCTGATGAATTACGGATCAAGCGTGATTCCAATTATTGCGGCGACCTTTTTAGCTTCAAAAATCGAAGCCGGCTTAACGAAAATTATCCCGGTAATGGTGCGCAGCTTCTTTGTCACCTTTTTGACATTGATGATTACGATTCCTTTGACCTTCATTATTGTTGGTCCGATTACGACTTGGATCGGTCTGTTGCTTGGAGATGTTTTGGCTCAACTGTATGCGATTAATCCAATTATTGCAGGCGTGATTATTGGCGGTTTTTGGCAAGTGTTTATTATGTTTGGTTTGCATTGGGGCTTTGTGCCGATTGCGTTAAATAACTACGCGACTTTGGGCTACGACGTGGTAATGATGGCCGGCTTGGCAACGCCTGTAGCGATGGCTGGTGTAACCTTAGGTATTTTCTTGAAAACGAAAAATAAAAAAGTGAAAGAGATTGCTTTTCCGGCGTTCTTATCTGCGCTATTCGGAATTACAGAACCGGCACTTTACGGGATTACCTTGCCGCGAAAGAAAGCTTTTTATGCGACCTCAGCAGCCGTTGCGGTAGCCGGCGGAATTATGGGTATCTTCAATACAAAGGTTTATATTAACGGTGGAACAGGGATTTTTGCTTTACCGCGTTTTATTCATCCGGAATCAGGGATTGAAAGTAGCTTTATCGGGTTTGCGATTGCCAGCGGAGTAGCATTTTTAATCGGCTTGGGACTTGCCTTAACGATCGCTTATGATCCGAAACAAGATGCGGAAGAGAAAAAAGAAACAAAGGAAAAACCGGAATTTTTGTTAAATCAAGAAATGGGTAAAAACACGTTGTATGAATTGGAAAGTCCAATTGCCGGTGAAGTCGTTGCGCTGAGCCAAATTCAGGATGAGGCTTTTTCTTCTGGATTATTAGGCAAAGGCGTGGCAATTATTCCGCAAAAAGGTGAAGTTGTTGCTCCGGCAGATGGTGTGATCACAACCTTGTTCCCAACCAAACACGCTGTTGGCTTAATCACTGAAAATGGTGTGGAAGTACTGATTCATGTAGGCATGGATACGGTGAATTTACAAGGTCAATATTTCGATGCAAAGGTCAGCCAAGGGGATACCGTGAAAAAAGGTCAATTACTTCTGACTTTTGATATTGAAAACATTCAAAAGGCAGGTTATTCTGTTATTACGCCTGTTATTATTACCAATACGACTGATTATTTAGATGTGATTGACTCAAAAGAAACAATGATTTCAGCATCTGAACCGTTATTAACCGTCATATCTTAAGGTGGAGGAAAAATGATGAAAGAGAATATATTTTTATTTGTTGCAGACCAAATGCGAAGTGATTCAATGGCACATCTGGGCAATCCAGCGGCGATTACGCCGAATTTAGACGACTTGGCACAAGAAGGTGTTTCCTTTGAAAATGCCTATTGTCAAAATCCAGTGTGTGTTCCTTCCCGCAACAGCTTTTTAACTGGGCTTTATCCGCATGTAAACGGTCATCGGACGATGCATTATTTACAGCGGGAAGATGAACCAAATATTTTGAGAGAAATGAAAGAAAACGGCTATGAGGTGATTTGGATTGGCCGCAATGATATCATCCCCGGCGATCGGGCTAAAACAGCTTACTGTGATGAATATTATGATGGTATCACAGATGCAAATACACGGGATGTTGAAGGCGGTGCAGTGAATCATCATGCTGACATGAACGAAGCCAGCCAAAAGCTATATGACGATATGCTGTCCGGAGATACGTATTATTCCTTTTATATGGGCAAGCTGCCAGATGGTGAAGGCTATGGCAAGACCGACTGGAATTGTGTAGCAAAAGCCTTGGAATACATTGAGCGCAGAAAAAATGAACCATCGGCAAAGCCGTTTTTCGTCTACTGTACGATTTCATTTCCACATCCGCCTTATGCTTGCGAAGATCCATGGTATTCAAGCATTGACCGGACGAAGCTGCCGCCGAGACGGCCAAATGTCAAAGATCTTCCCAATAAAGCCAGTATGCTTTACGGCATCAATTCAAAACAAGAGCTGAATGACTGGACTGAAGAGCGCTTTGATGAGCTGCGTGCCACGTACTTAGCAATGGTTTCCCGTTTTGATCATCAAGTCGGCTTAATTAAAAATAAATTGCAGGAAGCCAATCTTTATGATGAAACCAATCTGATCGTTTTTAGTGATCATGGCGATTATACCGGCGATTATACGATTACTGAAAAGGTTCAAAACTGCTTTGAAGACCCAATTTCCAATGTGCCATTACTAATTAAGCCAGCGAAAACACATGAAGTGAAGCCTAGAATTACCAAAGCGCAGGCTGAATTACTTGATTTGCCGGCAACCATCGCAGATTTTGCAGGTATTGAATTGTCATACACGCAATTTGGCCAATCCTTGACGCATGTTTTAGCTGGAGATGAAGTTCATAAAGACGCTGTTTTTTGTGAAGGCGGCAGAATTCATGGCGAAAAACAAGCGATGGAATTAGGTCATGGTCCGGAATCGGCTTACTGGCCGCGTTTATCCACTCAATACAGTGAAGGACCGGAGCATACCAAAGCGGTTATGTGCAAAATGGATCAGTACAAATACATTATGCGCTTATATGAACAGGATGAATTCTATGATCTAGATCAGGATCCGATGGAGATCAACAATCTGGTCAATGACAGCAACTACCAAACGATTATTCAGAATATGAAAAATCGGGTCACACAATTTTACATGGAAACAACGGATTTTGTTCCAAACAAACGCGACAAGCGTTAACAAAAATATAAAAAGAGTGGAAGGGTCTTAATGAAACATATCTCAGTTCTAGTCAAGCCGGCATCTTCATTATGTAATATTCGTTGTAAATATTGCTTTTATGCGGATGTCAGCTCTCATCGCGATGTCAAGTCCTTTGGCAAAATGAAACCTGCTGTGACGGAAAAAATGATTACAAATATTTTCGCTGATTTAGACGACGGCGATCATTTAACACTGGCTTTTCAAGGCGGAGAACCGACTTTAGCTGGATTAGGCTACTTTCAATCGCTGGTTTCCTTAGTTGCTAAGCAAGAGAAAAAGGTTCATGTGCATTACGCTATGCAAACCAACGGAATTGTTATTAATGACCGTTGGTGCGCCTTTTTAAAGGAACATGATTTTCTAGTAGGCTTATCCATCGATGGACATCCACTGTATCATGACCTGAATCGGCTGGATGCAAAAGGGCGCGGGACCTTTCAGCGGGTCCTGCAAACCAAGCAACTTTTCGATGAATATGGTATTGAATATAACGTACTTTGTGTATTGACGAATCCGTTAGCGAAAGAAGCAAAAAAGGTTTACCAATTTTTGAAAAAGCAACAGATTCAATATGTTCAATTTATTCCTTGCTTAGACGATTTAGGCGCTGTGAAAAAAAATAAATATTCCTTAACTCCGAAGCGGTTTGCCAGCTTTTATCATCAGCTCTTACAGCTTTGGCTGCAGGATTTGCGGCAGGGACAATATATGAGTGTCAAGCTGTTTGATGATTTACTGAACTTGCTAGTGCGCCGTCAAGTCAGTGCCTGCGGAATTCTGGGTAACTGTCAGGTGCAGTATGTCATTGAAGCAAACGGCAGTGTCTATCCCTGTGATTTTTACGTGCTGGATGAGTATTGTTTAGGGAATATTCAAGAGCAAACCTTAAAAGAATTATTCGAACAGGATCTTTCCAAGCTATTTCTTTGCTCCAGAAAAAGTCTGCCGGATACTTGTGAAACTTGTCCGTTTAAAGCAATGTGTAACGGCGGCTGCAAGCGCATGCAGGATGCGATGTACGTTGATAATCAAGGCTATTGCGGTTATCAGCAGGTTTTAAAGGAATTTATTCCGAAAACAGAAGAAATAGTCACTCTGATTCAGGAGGTGAGTGGTTGATTATTGCAGTTCTTTATTTTTGTGTGATTATTTTTGCCAATACAATTGGCGCGGTTTCCGGTATGGGCGGCGGTGTGTTGATTAAACCAATTTTTGATTTAATTGGCGCGCATTCAGTTGAAGCGATTTCGTTTTATTCCACTGTTGCCGTTTTTACCATGTCGGTAGTTTCAACCACGCGACAATTAAAATTGGGTACCAAATTTGATTGGAAAATTGTCGGCTGGCTGTCGGCAGGATCAGTTTTAGGCGGCATTTTGGGAAATGTTACCTTTGAACGTTTGCTTGCTTTTTTTAGCGAAGCCTTTTACGTTCAGCTGCTTCAAATTGCATTAACCATTGCAACGTTGATCTTTGCCTTTTTATTTGTTAAATATGAATTCAAAACATATATGTTTACGACTGTTTATGCTTATTTGCTTTGCGGCATGACTTTGGGCTTTTTGGCGAGTCTGTTGGGAATAGGCGGTGGACCGATCAATGTAGCATTATTAATGCTGCTGTTTTCTTTTCCAATCAAGGACGCTACTGTGTATTCTATTTGTATTATTTTTTGTTCCCAATTGGCCAAGCTAGTAACGATTGCGACCATGACTGGATTTGAACGCTATGATTTATCTATGCTGTTGGCGATCATACCGGCGGCAGTCATTGGCGGGTTATTTGGAGCGCAATTAAGTAATCTATTAACTGAAAAGAAAGTTGCACTTGTCTTTCAAGGTGTCGTATTTCTGGTATTAATGATTAACTTGTATAACGGCTGGAAAATTTTGTTTTAAAAAAGAGGATGGCCAAAAGTTGTTTAGGTTCGAGCAATTGGAGTAAAAGACGACCAATATGCTTTTTATATTGATCGGATTTTATGAAATTGCCGAAGAACTTGACTTCTGGCTATTGTTTATTCGTAAGTAGTGGGCGGGACAAAACTGTTTTTTAGTTTTGTCCCGCCCACTTACGTTTTTTTTATTTTCTTTTTTTCTAAATAAACAGACATTAATTCAAGATGATGCATGACAGCTGCTTTACGCATCACGCCCATGCCGGGAAACTTTCCTGCTGTGTATGCATTCAAAAGCAGCTCCAAGCCTAATGTTTGCGGCAGCTGTCCGGAAGTTAGCCAGTCCTGAACATCTGTCATTAATTCAAAAAATTTGTCTTTTTGAGTAGGTGCTTCTTCACTGGATAAAAAATGATGAATCCGCAGCTGCTCGGCGTCAAAATAGACTAGATGCAGGCTTAAGCATTTAGCCGGATAACCGTGCTCATAATAAAGCCGACTATCAATGGAGAAATCACTAAAGCCAACAAAGCCTCTTTTTTGAAATGTCAAATGAGCGGTAGAAAATAGCTCGTCAGGACATTCCGCATAATATTCAGCTTTCGGTAAGCGTGTAAAGACGTCTTGAGAAAGAATTTTTTCACCTGTCACTTTTTGCAGCAATCGAAATTCTTCCGGAATCAAAACCTTAGATTGGTTCATTTGCCAATCACTCTCTAAGACAGGAGCGGCTTGTTGAATAATCCATAGTGAAGCAGTCTGTGTGAATGTTTCAAGCGGTTGATCAAGAATTAAAGCTTTTTTCGCATCTAGGGCAGTCAGAATCTCAGCACCTGTGGCAGTTAAAAACTCACCAGCCTGCGGATTTTGAATGAGATAAAAGGGCTGAGCTTTTGTTTGGGCAGTAGCTAAAAACTTGAGTAATGCTTTGGATTGTTTAACCGGTTCGATGATCGGCTGAACCTGAGGAGACAAGCGGTCGGCTTCTAAAAGAGCAGTTAATGCAAATAGATCAAACTGCTTGCCGCGAAAATAAGGATAGTACATTACGATTCCTCCAATAAACGTTGTTCCAAGGCAAAATAAGCCTCACGAGTAGCCGCCAGTTCCTCTTTTAACGCTTCAACCGCTTGATTGCTGATATCCTCTGAAAAACGATCATAATAATTCACGCCACCGCCGAACAAATCATATTCCGGCTGTCTCTTTTTTAGTTCCTTGTAAAGCTGATTGGTTGAAAAAACGCGTAACCCGCGTGCTGTCTGCTTGGCTTTTCCCACTTCTCTGGCTTGTGAAGCAATCAAACGAAATAATAAAGCCTGCTCATTCACGAGTAAATCTTGTCGCTGCGGCTTTTTTTCCACTGTGAAATAGCCCGGTAGTTGCTGCTCTTCGCTTGAAAGATATTCATGATACACTAAAACGCCGATCGTTGTAGGGATTTCAGTCTTAACCTTTTCAAAAAGAGCCGTTGGCAGGACAAAATAATTATAATTGCCAATAAAGGAAAGCTTAGCTTTTGAACGAAAATCCGCTTTACTAACTTTTAATTCATAGCAGCGCCATTCAAATTGATTATCCACCAAACGACAAGCCAAAGTATCCACGATTCCCTGATCTTCCGGCATGGTCACCTCTTCAACGACGATGTCACCATTATTACGGCAATAATAATAAAGCGTTTCTTCCATTTGCACAGTTAACGACGTTTTCATGACAAGCTCCTTTTATGTTTTCTACTACTATAAAACATACGTTCGTTTTTTGGAAGGCTTTTTTAAGAAGTTAAATAAAAACTAACGATTTTATAATTGGCAAGGGATTTTATTTTTCCTTTTGACGAATAGACTGCAACATGTTCGCTTCTCCTCATGAGTGTTGAGGTTGATATTAATTCCACCAATAGCATTTATGAAGGTACTGGCTTTAATCTTTCGGTTGCCGACTATAATCGCAGTTTATCTTATACGAAAAGCATAGTAAGGAAGCCATTTAGGAGAAATTCCCTTTGTTTTACTGATTACTCTATTTGATAATCATTCTCAATTGGAGATGCTTGTGTTATACTGAACAAAAAGATCTTGCTGAGAAGCATAGTGAAAAAAATAAACTGATGTAGAACGGTACAAGACTTGCTGAGAATCACAGTGAAATGAAATTGAACTGATGATGAACAGTATAAGACTTGCTGAGAATCACAGTGAAAGAATTGAGCTGATGATGAACAGTACAAGACTTTCGTAAGAAAGTGTTGAACCTTTTCATTAGTTATCCAGCTGCATGAGCTGACTCCTCGGGAAAAAGATAAAAGCTGTTTGTGACAAAAAGCGTCACAATCATCTTTTCCTATTTTCCAGTCGGAGTCGGGCAAGCTCATTCCGCTTTTAAATTTGGAGGTGTTTTCTTGAGGGAACGGAATTGTGGGCCGGTCATTATGGAAGAGATTAAAATGATAGAAGTGATGATTCGTTTGTATTATCAAAAGGTAAATCAGGCGGATATTTCCGAGGACAGGATGCTGCAATATGCTCAAAAGCGGTTAGAATTTTGCCGTTTTGGGGAAGAAAAGACCACCTGTCAGCGTTGCCCGATTCATTGCTATCAACCAAAATATCGTGCTCAAATGAAAAAGATTATGCGCTATTCAGGACCAAGGATGTTATTTAAACATCCCTATTTAACAATACGACACGCGTATCGCGGGTGGACAAGGAGAGTGACAAAATGAAAAAAGGGTTGTTTATTTTATGCGGCTCAATAACGTTGGTATTGGGCACGATTGGGATTTTTCTGCCATTTTTACCGACGACTGTTTTTTATTTACTTACGGGCTTTTTCTGGCTGAGGAGTTCAGAAAAGCTATATCAAAAATTTATTCAATCAGCTCATTATCAAAAGTATGTTAAAGAGGCGCTGCTGAACAAGGAAATGACGACAAAAGGGATGCTGCGGCTATTTTTCATCATGCTGATAATTTTCTTAATTCCCGGTTTGCTAGTCAATAATGTCATTATGCGCTTGTCATTAACAGTGGTTTATCTTGCGCATGTGATCGGACTAACCTGGTATTTAAAAGGAAAGGCTAATGCAACAAAACAAGAGACTAATCTGGGTGAAACGAATGATTGATGCACGATTATTTCAATTAACTGAAAAGAAAAATCTCTTTAAAATAGTACTTGCTCGTCTTTTATATCTCTGTCTGTCCATCATGATGTGGCTGACGATTGCTTACCAGTTGGATAATTATTTACAATCAGGAAGCATAGCTAGTTTGCAACTGTTGGGAGCGGTGTTAAGCACACTTGGCTTGAAAATCCTCTTAACGCATTGGCTGGAAAAACTAACCTATCAGGCTTCTGCCGAGTTACGTCTAGCCATGAGAAATTCAGTGATGGAAAAAGCCTTTCGTTTAGGGAAAAATCAGCAGCAGCTTTCTTCTGCCACTTTAGCCCAGCTTTCTGTGGACGGCATTGAACAATTAGAAATTTACTATGCTCGTTTTTTACCGCAATTATTTTATTGTTTATTTGCTTCATTGCTAATATTTGGCACACTTGTAGGCTTTGCTTGGCGTCCGGCAGTGGTTCTTCTCATTTGTATGCCGCTCATCCCGCTTGTCATTATGAGTGTAATGAAAATTGCTAAACGAATTTTAAGCGGGTACTGGACGCAGTATACCGATTTAGGGGCAAAATTTCATGAAAATCTAAGCGGCTTGAGCACCTTAAAAGCTTTTGATCAGGATGAACGAAAACAAAAAGAAGCGGCAGCTGATGCGCAGCGTTTTAGAAAAGTAACGATGAGCCTGCTGTCAATGCAGCTGAATTCTATTACGGTTATGGATATTGTTTCTTATTGTGGCGCGGCGTTAGGCATTGGCTTAGCCTTATTTTCCTATCAGCAGCAGGCCGTTTCATTTGTTGGTTTGCTGATGTTTCTTTTGTTGAGTGCTGAATTTTTTATTCCCATGCGCCAGCTAGGCTCCTTATTTCATGTGGCAATGAATGGCATTAGCGCCTGTAAAAAGCTCTTTACCTATTTGGAGTTGGAAGAGCCGGCATTTGGTTCCGCTACCTTAACTGCGCCTTTAGAAAAAATCACTATTGAGCAAGTGACTTTTCATTATGAGGAAACGAAGAAGCCGGTATTGACGGACATTTCTCTGGAAGTAAAACAAGGACAATTCACAGCTCTTGTAGGGAAATCCGGCTCTGGAAAAAGTACCCTCGTTCGTTTATTAGCTCATCAGCTGACTAATTTTACGGGGAAAATATACTGGAACGAGCAAGAGCTACAGACATTATCACAAACAACGATTCAAGAAAAGGCACTGCTTGTGGATAATCATGGGTTTTTATTTCCAACAACGATTGAAGAAAATCTTTTGTTAGGCAATGCAGCGGCTTCTGAGCAAGAGCTGTGGCAGGCTTTGGCAAAGGTTCAATTAAGTGATTTTGTTGCGGCTCTGCCCAATCAGCTGCAAGAGCCTTTGACTGAAAACGGCGGAAATCTTTCCGGTGGTCAGCGCCAGCGCTTGCTTTTAGCAAGAGCGCTGCTGCGTGGAGCAGAGGTTTATATTTTTGACGAAATTACTTCCGGTATTGATCTGGAAAGTGAAGAAGCGATTCTTCGCTGTTTACAGGAATTAGCACAAACAACGCTCGTTCTGTTTATTTCTCATCGTTTATACAATGTTTTGAAGGCGGATCAGGTATTCGTTTTTGAGGATGGACGACTGGTAGAAGCCGGTGCGCCAAAAGAACTGCAGCGAACGGCCGGTTACTTTAAAAATTATTTTGTGGAAGAGCAGGCATTACTGAATGGAGGTAGCGAAAATTGAGAGAAGCAAAAGTGATTCGTTGGCTACTAACATTTGTCAGCCATGTGAAATTAAAAGTGATTTTGGCAGTTTGTTTAGGGATCATTAGTAATTTAGCCGTGGTAGCTATTCCCATTATTGGTCTTCAAACAGGCTTGGAGCTATATTATGGTCAAGCAAGTGCGCCGGGACAAGCCTTGCTGTGGATGCTGATGTTAGGTGTGATACGAGGAGTTGCCAGATACGGCGAGCAGTATTTAAATCATGAGATTGCCTTTCATTTATTGGCGGATATTCGCGAGTATATCTTTGCTGCGGTACGTGCTTTAGGTCCGGCTAAATTAGCTGGAAAAAAGAGCGGCGATCTCGTAACGGCCATCACTACAGATGTAGAAGCGCTGGAGGTCTTTTTTGCTCATACGATTTCACCCGTGCTGATAGCTCTTGGAACGAGTATCGCTACGATTAGCTATTTGTGGCAGTATCATGCCGGCTTGGCGGTGGTGTTGCTTGTCGGGCAGCTTTTGGTTGGCGTGGTTATTCCCCTAAAAGGCTACTACAGCAGCCGCAGAGTAGGGGATGATTTTCAAGAAGCGTTTGTTGTGTTGAACCAAAAGGTTATCGAAAATATTGCTGGTCTGCAGGATATCGCGCAGTATTCTTTAGCGCAGGAGCAATTGAGTCAGCTGGGGCAGGCAGGACAAGCGCTTAATAAGCAATATAAGCGCCGTCTGGAACAAGAAAGCAAGTTGAAAATTTGGAGTGAGATCATTCTCTTATTAACAGCAGTCAGCATCTTTTTATTAGGTGTTCAGTTGGGGCTTGCAGCAGAAACAGTCTTAATCAGTACGGTTTTAAGCTTGAGCGCTTTTGGTTCTGTCTTGGCTTTAAGCGGCTTAGGCAGCGCGCTTTTAACGACCCTAGCTAGTGCCAAGCGCTTGTTTTTATTAACGAATGAGCAACCGGTCGTCACTTTTGCAGAGAGTCACGAAATGGTAGATACCTTTGAAACAGGAAAAGCACAGGATGTGACATTTGCATATAATGAGCAGCCGCTGTTAGAAGCGCTATCTATTACTGTTGAAAAAGGCAAGATTATTGGGATCGGTGGACAAAGCGGCAACGGAAAAAGTACGCTGGTGAAGCTGTTTATGCGCTATTGGGATCCAAAGGCTGGTACATTTACCATTGACCAAACGAATTTAAAGGAGCTTACAGAAGCTTCCATTCACCGAATCGAGGGCGTTATGGAGCAAAGTACCTTTCTTTTTGAAGACACAATCAGCAATAATATTAAATTGGGTAAGCCAGCTGCTACACAAGCTGAGGTAGTAGAAGCCGCTAAAAAAGCTTCGCTGCATGAATGGATACAATCATTGCCGGACGGCTATGAAACAATGCTCGACAGCTCCAGCCGAAATGTATCTGATGGTGAAAGACAACGACTGGGCTTAGCACGGCTTTTTCTACATGATGCGCCTTTTTTGCTTTTGGATGAGCCAACGAGTAATTTAGACTATTTAAACGAGCAGATTATTTTAAGCTCATTGACGAAAGAAACAGCGGCTAAAGCTGTATTGCTGATTTCTCATCGGGATACGACGTTGGCAATTGCGCAACAGCGTTATTTGTTGGAAAAAGGTCGTTTACACGCCGGAAACTAAATAAACCCGACTACCCGGATTTGAAGAAAAATGCGAGTAGTCGGGTGTTGCTTATTCTAGAGTAACCGGATAGACTGTACCTGTATTCGCCGCTAATTTCTGTAAATGCTGCAGCAACAATAAGATCCAGCTGAAGGCCAGAAAAAATGCAATCAGTTCAAAAGCAGTTAAGGATAAATAACCCACCGCTGAAAATAAGAGATTTGCTACAAAGAGAATTGCACCGATTAAATAGGAAATACTTAAAAACTCCTTGGTAACCTTTGGCAGCAACCACTTAATAGCAACAATCAATAAAATAATCATATACACCAGTAAATTTGCGGCCTGATTATGCAGCTCATGCATTCTGCTATGACCATTATTAGGGAAAAAGCCCACCGCACCTAAATCAAGCGCAGTCAAGGTTAAAAAAATTCTTAATAGCGTTAAGCGGAGATTTTTAGGGTATAAGTGATGCAATAAAACAAATAAATAATCAACTAAAGCAATCATTAATAACGCCGAAATCATCAACGTTAAATTAAACTGCCAGCTGTCCTTCGCTTCGTTTGTTCCTAAAAAACTAAAATTTTTCTGCCACCACTGCAGTTGACTGTTGGTAGCCATGGCCAGCAAAACTCCGCCGACAATCATGGAAATAAGCAACGTAGTGATTAAAGCAGGAGAAATCGCCAGTGCAAAATAAATCATTAAATAATTAACCAGACTGGTGAACAGGAAAAAAATCAGCGTGGCAGTTAATAAATCAAAGCTGGCGCCTTCAAAGACAATGCCGACCAGCCAGAAAAAACCAACTAACAAAACACCAAGGATAACTGTAAAAGAAAGCAAAATAGTCGGTAAATTCCGCCAATAGATAGCTTTCAAATTAGTTATCTTCTTTTTTTTCGCTTGAATAAAAAACACAATAAACGAGCACATACCGCTTAATAGACCTAACAAAATAACCATGCTCGCAATCGATTTTGAGCCCGTCATCATGATCTGACTGTAATCATTTAAATGAAAGTAAGCGATGAAAATCAGACTGGAAATGATGGACGGAATCAGAAACCAACGTAATGAAACGGTTTGTGTTTCAGTCTTTTGCTGTAAGGGCTCAATAATCATTTTTTGACCGGAAAGGCTTAGCTGCAGCTTTGTATCGGTTTTAAGCTCCAATTGTTCAACAACAGCTGGAGGCAGTGAGATTTTATTTTTTTCATGTGACATGGGTAAGCTCCTTAAAAAAAATCAATGCTACATCGAAAAAATAAGTGTTCGATAATAGCGTTAGTAACATTATAACGCAAAATAAATCAAACCGTTTTAATAGTTTGGAAAAAATAACTAAATTTACGTTTGTTTATTTAAATGAGATTTTTATCATTTGAAAAATGCTAGTTTTTTTTAATGAATATGTTAAAATGAGTACGCTGTCTATTTGGTTTTGAACTCGGAGGAATGTTCTACATGAAAAGAGATAAAAACATAGCTTGGCGTGAGGCGCTGCATGCGGTTTTGCCCCTGTGTTTAAGCTATATTCCCGTTGGTTTAGCTTGTGGCGTGCTGCTGCAAAAAGTCGGTTTCAATGTGTTTTTAACAGCGTTTATTTCCATGATTGTCTTTTCCGGCGGTGCCCAATTTTTAGTGGCTTCGATGTTAAGTGTCAACGCGCCGATTTTATCGACAATCCTGATGACTTTTTTTCTTGAATTACGCTATGCCTTGCTAAGTTCAAGTATGTCAATGTTTATGAAAAAAGAAAAAAGAGGGTTTATTGCGTTATTTTCTCAATCCTTGAATGACGAAAATTATGCTGTAAATTATTTAAAATATTCAACGGATCCTACGTGGAACAAACAAAAAGCATTGTATGTCAATTGGTTTTCCTTATTATCTTGGTTGGGAAGCAACGTGGTTGGCACGATGTTGGGAACCGTCATTCATTTAAATGCGGAAACGGTTCATTTTGCCTTGACGTCCATGTTTATTTTTATGTTCGTCATGCAAATGAAGGATCGGGTGCTGGTTTTTACCGGTATTCTTTCCGGAGTATTGGCAGTTGTATTTATGCTGCTGTTTCAAAATACCTTTGGCTTGATTGTGGCAACGGTTTTAGCTTCATTATGCGGCTATGCTGGCGAACGTGTCCTGAAAAAGCAACGGGTCAAAAACAAGCAAAAAGCAGGCGAGCCGAATACACCACTGTTCCCGTTTTCTGAAAAGGAGGCCCAAAAAATTGACTAGCTGGTCTTTATTCCTATTGGTTTTAGGTTTATTTGTCGTTTCTTATATTCCGCGGGTAATTCCCATGCTGTATTTTTCCAAAAGAAAAGTTCCGACTTGGTTTAGTGACTGGATGAAATACGTACCGGTTGCGTTGTTTGCTGCGCTGTCATTTAAAGACGTTTTTATTACTCATGAGCACTTGGACTTAATGTGGAATGTAAAAATCATTGCAATGGCTCTTGTTTTAGGGATCGCGTATAAGACGAAATCTATGGCATTATCTGTTATTGTGGGATTATTAGCAATTTTTTTATTGTCGATGATTTAATAAAAATTGGAGAGATGAAGACCTGTTTGTAATGCTGGGTCTTTTTTTATTTGTGTAGAAAACGTGCTATAATCAAGGTGCAACGCTTGGTTGCGTTTGAAAAAAGTAACTTATTTACGGAGCAATGAATCCGTGCGAGAAAATAGCTGGACTCACAGAAAGGGGCGTCTTATAGTGAAAATGGAAGTAGGAACACAAATTAAAAAACTTCGCCAACAGCAACAAATTTCACAACAGGAGCTGGCTGACTATCTGCATCTCTCCAGACAAACCATTTCTAAATGGGAGCTTGGCAAGAGTCTGCCGGATCTAGAAAACGTCATCCGTCTTTCCGAATATTTCAATGTCAGTGTTGATGTTTTGCTTGGGCATAAAAAGCCCGGTTTCTTTAGAAATTTGTTTGAGGGGAAAACAGAAAGTAAGGGAAGTATGATGGATGGATCAGTGAAGAATGCAGGCGTTTTGTACAGTGTTTATACGCAAGATGTTCAACCGATGTTTGCACAAGGAAAACGTGTAAAAGCCTTTATCAAAATTGGAGATAAAATTTTGCCGCAGGTGACCTTTTCCAGAATTATGGGGAATGCGAATTGCTTATGCAGCTTTAGCAAGACCAATGTGACGATTGAACAAACAGGAAAATTCAAATTTTTGGTGAATCTGCCGATCGAAAAGCAAATTGCTTCTTTTCCGTTAAGTGATATTCAGGAAATCAAGCTGTCCTTTGGCAAATATGCTTTTGTAATTGGCGGCAGCTTTGTGACGTTCATCGATATTATCACCAAAGATCAGAGTTATTTCTTAGGTGCTGATTCATTAAAGGTGGCTCATTGGATTTGGCATGCCGGCCTGTTTGCTGAGGCAAAAATTCCAATCAGCGCATCATTTTCGGAAATATTAGCGTTAGAGGATGAAGAAGAGGCTGCTGAAAAAATTCGCGAGCAAGCAGATCAAATACCGTTGCTTTATGTAAAAGAAATATAGAACAGAGGTTGCACCAAATGTCGTTAAGCTTGAACAATTGGGGTAAAGGATGGGTAATCTGCTTTTTATATTGAACGGAATTGATGCAATTGCCGAAGAGCCTGAAATTTGGTTACCGATTATTCATAAGTAAAGTGCAGGACAAAGCTATTTCTTCGTTTTGTCCTGCACTTTTTTGTTTCTTGTTAAGTCAAATGAACGCCTTTATCTACATAGATAATATCGCCGACAATGCCAGCAGCCAGCTCGCTGACTAAAAAGGCACAGGTATTTCCAACCTCTTCGATAGTCACGCCTGTTTTATCTGGTGTACGATCCTCAGAAAGCTTGATTAGTTGATCATAATCTTTGACGCCCGTAACGGCTAAGGTTTTAATCGCACCTGCGGAAATACCATTCACTCGAATTTTATCAGCTGCAAATTCATAAGCTAAATATTTAACCGCTGTTTCCAAAGAAGCTTTGGCAATACCCATCATATTGTAATTAGGAATCGCACGCTCAGAGCCTAAATAAGTCATCGTGACAATACCGGCACCGGGATTAAGGATCGGTTTCGCCTGATGAGCCACAGCCAATAGCGAATAGCTGCTGATGTCCTGAGCCATCAAATAGCCAGAACGACTAATGTCGCTGACGTTGCCGTCTAATTCTTCCTTGTTGGCAAAAGCGATAGCATGGACTAATCCGTCAATTGTTGCTACTTCGTCTTTAATGGTTTGAAAAGCGGCCTTAATGGACTCATCAGAAGCAACATCACACTCTACAAGTAAATCTGTCGGCTCCGCTAATTTTAATAATTGCTTTTTCATTCGATCATTTTGATACGTATAAATAATTTGCGCGCCTTGCTCCTTCAGCGCTTTCGCACAGCCCCAAGCAATACTGCATTTGTTTGCTACACCCATGACGACGACTTTTTTATTTTGTAAAAACATCTGTGATTCCCCTTTAGAATTATTTTAGTGTGTGAATAATTGGTCAAATCTTAATAAAAAATGAAAGGACAGTTTTATTAAGTTGACGGATAAAAATGCAACTGGTATGATCTGTGTGAGAATGATAATTCAGTTCTCTAATTGATAATCACCATCATACAGACATTTTCTCGATGTCTGCATTATTAACCAAAATACTTTGAAAGTCAAACTATTTTACTTAATTTTAAACAAAAAGGTATTGGTTAAGCAAGTTTTTTTTAATTTGAAGATCAAAATAATAACGGAGGTGCACGATGAAACGAGTAGTAATAACAGGTATGGGCGCGATTACGCCTTTAGGAAATACGGTGAAAGAATATTGGCAAAACCTTGTCAACGGCACTATAGGAATTGGAAAAATCACCAAATTCGATTCTGAAAGTACAGGTGTTCACTTGGCTGGTGAGGTAAAGGATTTCGATCCCAGCGGCGTACTTGAGCGCAAGGAACAAAAACGCATGGATCTTTTTTCTCAGTATGGGATTGCAGCTGCAACACAAGCGTGGCAAATGAGCGGTTTAGAAAACGAAACAATTGATCCAAAACGCTTTGGTGTGATTGTGGGCAGTGGAATCGGCGGCATGACTACGCTGCAGGATCAAGTCAGAGTAATGGATAAAAAAGGAGCCAATCGTGTGACGCCGTTTTTTGTACCAATGGTGATCGCCAACATGGCTTCCGGCAATATTTCCATCAAATTAGGGGCAAAGGGGCCATCCCAAACCATTGTTACTGCCTGTGCATCCGCAACTAATGCTATTGGTGAAGCCTTTAGAACAATCAAATACGGCCTGGCTGATATTATGATTACCGGCGGCACGGAAGCAACTATTTGTGAAATCGGGATTGCCGGCTTTGCCGCATTAAATGCGCTGAATACAACAGAAGATCCTACTCGTGCGTCTATTCCTTTTGATAAAGAAAGACATGGTTTTGTTATGGGTGAAGGTGCCGGCATGCTTTTGTTAGAAGAGCTGGAGCATGCGCAAAAACGCGGAGCAACTATTTTGGGCGAAATCGTCGGTTATGGTAGTAACTGTGATGCTAGTCACATGACAGCACCTTTAGAGAACGGCAGCGGGGCTGCTGATGCGATTGAGCTTGCTTTAGCGGAAGGAGCTGTTGATCCTGCCAAAGTAGGTTATATTAACGCGCACGGCACCTCAACGCCTGCCAATGACAGTGCTGAAACTAAAGCGATTAAACGTGTCTTTGGTACTCGTGCAAATACTATTCCGATTTCCAGCACAAAAAGCATGACAGGACACTTGTTAGGCGCTGCTGGGGGGATTGAAGCAATTGCCTGTGTGCAGACACTTAAGGAAGGCATTGCACATCCAACAACTGGTTATCAAGTAGCAGATCCAAACTGTGATCTGGACTATATCACAGAAGGCTCACGTGAGGTTCAAGCGGAGTATGTGATTAGTAATTCATTTGGCTTCGGTGGCCACAACGGTGTAATTTGTATGAAGAAATGGGAGGAACAATAAGATGACAAGAATTATGAATGCAACAGAAATTATGGAAATGATCCCAAATCGCTATCCGATTTGTTTTATTGACTATGTAGATGAAATTATTCCAGAGAAAAAAATTATCGCAACCAAAAATGTCACAATCAATGAAGAATTTTTTCAAGGTCATTTTCCGGGAAATCCAACAATGCCGGGCGTGCTGATTATTGAAGCCTTGGCGCAGGTGGGCTCTATTTTGATTTTAAAAATGGAACAGTTCCAAGGTGAAACAGCTTATATTGGCGGCATCAACAAGGCGAAATTCCGACAAAAGGTAGTACCGGGAGATGTGTTGAAATTGCATTTTGAAATCGTCAAAATCAGAGATTATGTAGGTATTGGCAAAGCGACTGCTTATGTAGAAGATAAAAAAGTCTGCGAATGTGAATTAACCTTTATTGTCGGCAGATAACGCATAAAAATATGAAGGAAAAGGCAGGACAGGCGGTAATTTCTGATGCCTGTCTTTTGCTTCGTTTGAAGCGGAAGATACGCTTTTGCAGGATTAAGGGTCAGAATAGCTCACTCCATCCAAAAAAGTTCCGGAGAAACGGTAATTCCCTAGAATATCAGCTCTGAATCTGCTACAATGGTTGAGAAGATTTTTTTTATGATGCACTCTTTTGCCTATTTAGAAAAAAGAGCAGCAGATCTTAAAGAAGAAGGAGAGCTACGACAATGATAGCAGTAAGTGATCTTAAAGCAGGAATGACCTTTGAGCAAGACGGTAAATTAATCCGTGTAATGGAAGCTAGCCACCACAAACCAGGTAAAGGCAATACCGTTATGCGTATGAAATTAAAAGACGTACGTACAGGTGCTACGACTGATACAACGATGCGTCCGGATGATAAAGTAAAAAAAGCTTATATTGAAACAAAACCTGTTCAATATTTGTACAGCCAAGACGATACAGCGAACTTCATGGATTTAGAAACATACGAACAATACGAAATTCCAACTTCAGTGATCGAAGAAGAATTAAAATATCTTTTAGAAAACATGGAAGTAAAAATCCAATTTTACGGTTCAGAAGTAATTGGTGTTACTTTACCAACGACGGTTGTTTTAGAAGTCGCTGAAACCCAGCCTTCTATTAAAGGCGCTACCGTTTCCGGCTCTGGTAAACCAGCCGTTATGGAAACAGGCTTAGTGGTTAACGTTCCTGATTTTATCGAAGCAGGCGAGCAGCTGGAAATCAACACACAAGAAGGTACTTACCTAAAACGTGCCTCAAAATAAAAAAGCTACACTAAAAACACGCACCAAAGCAATTGTCTTTAACAACATTGCTTTGGTGCGTGTTTTGTTTAATAGTAGAAATCAATGAATAGAGCCCATTAATTTCTTGATTGGATTTTTGAAAAGAAGCAGGATGATGCCGGCCACAACAGCAACGATACCGACGATACCAAAATAAGCAGACTCTGTTTGCGGTGTATAAAAACGCGCAATCTGCGCATTAATCGCTTGAGAAGCTGCATCCGCCAACAACCAAATCGCAACCGTTTGCGCTTCGAAGGCTTTAGGTGCTAGTTTTGTCGTAATGGACAAGCCGACCGGCGAGATACACATTTCCGCAACGATCATCACAAAAAAGCTCACAATTAACCATAGTGGACTTACACGACCGCTGGTTCCATATAACAAACCAGGTAGCATCAACATTACAAAGGAAAGTCCGGCAAACACTAAACCTAATGAGAATTTTACAACTGTGGAAGGCTGTCTTTTACCTAAACGTGTCCACAACGCAACAAAAATCGGTGTTAAAATAACTACAAAAATCGGATTCAATGACTGGAACCAGCTTGGCGCAATATTAAAGCCCAATAAGGTTCTATTTGTCCGTTCATCTGCAAATAATGCTAAAATAGAAGAGCCTTGTTCTTCCAGCGACCAAAAGACGATGCTTGCTAAAAATAATGGAATATAACCCATGACTCTTGGTTTTTCTTCAGCTGTTACGTCTTTTGAGGTTAACATTTTAATGAAGTAATAAGCCGGCAGTAAAATTCCTACCAAACTAACGGTATTAATGAAAAAGTCAATTGTTAACTGATTTAAAAGGAATGCTCCGCCAAACCAGATCAATGCGACCGCTAAAGCAATGAATAAAGAGCGAGTAAATTTCTTTTGTTCCGTTTTATCCATTGGATTTGTTGGGGCTAAGCCAATATTCGCTAACGCTTTTTTTCCTTGTAAATAATACTGTAATAGACCGAAAAACATCCCGAAAGCAGCGACAGAAAAACCTAGATGGTAATTATAATTTTGACCTAAGGTTCCCACTACAAACGGCGCCAATAATGCACCAATATTAATTCCCATATAAAAGATTGAAAAACCGGCGTCACGTCTGGGATCGGTTTTAGAATAAAGGTGCCCGATCATTCCAGAGACATTTGGTTTCAACATCCCGGTTCCGATGACAATCAGGAAGATAGATATAAACAATGCACCTACACCGAACGGCGTCGCCAGTACAATATGTCCGGCCATAATAAAGACTCCACCGTAAAATACTGTTTTTCTTGAGCCTAACATGCGATCGGAAATCCAGCCGCCGATGATGCTGGACATAAAGACTAAAGAACCATAAATGGACATGATTGCTAAAGCCGTTTCTTTTGCTAAGCCTAAACCGCCGTTAGCGACTGTATCATAAATATAATAAAGTAAAATCGCCCGCATACCATAATAACTGAATCTTTCCCACATCTCAGTAAAGAAGAGAGTAGACAATCCTCTTGGCTGGCCAAAGAAAGATTTGTCCATCTTTTTCTCGTCCATAAATAAAACCTCAATTCTTTTTAATATTCAGAAAATTTGAAATTGTTTCGCTTTTAAAACGACATATAAGCAGTATTTTAAACCGCTACTCTTTTAAAATAGATAGATTTCAATGATTAGTTCATAAAAAAATATGTATATCTATTCATTTATTTTTAACAATGGTAAATAAAATGGGATAAAAATGTAAAAAAATGGTAATTATAAAAGAAAGGATGTTTTTATTGAAAGCAATAGAAAGATTGAATGCTTTCTCTAGATTCTAACTATTTATAAATGATGATCAAAAGACAGATTACATATAAGACGAACAGTCCATTTTTTATTATTCAAAATTAAGGAGACTAGCCCCAACAACATCGGTGTTGGGGCTGAAAATTTTTAATAATGGATAGTTAAAGTAGTGGTAAAGATTCCATTAATGCGATGTATTGCAAAATGTACATTATTATAATTATTGCATATTTTGGAGACAATATGTAGACCTTTTCCACTATGATTTGATTTACTTGAGAAGCCCTTTTTCATAATTTTTTCTAAAGGTATTGTAGAAGTGTCAGGATTTTTAATTATTAAAGATAAATATTTTTCATTATTCTCAAAAATCACTTGAATAAAAGAATTAGGTTGATCTTGAACAGATTCAAATGCATTATTTAATAATATATTAAGACAACGAATAAAATCAATTAAATCCATGTTGACATAATATAATGGCCTAGTCACCGTTAAAGCAATATCTATTTGAAGGTTTGTAGCTTTTTCCGAAAATGTTGATAGTACAGCTATGACAGGAGTAACTGTAATTTTTGTTAATTCTAAATAATATTTTGATCCTAATATATCTGCTGAATAGTCAACAATTGAATGTAGATATTTTTTGGCTCCCTCTAAGTCGCCACTATCTAGGTAGCCATTTAAACTAAGAAGAATACCATTATAATCATGTATAAAATTAGATGTTAATTCATATTGTTGGGTATTATGGGAAAGTAAGTGTGCCATTATTTTAAATTCTTCAGATTGCTTGTAATCTTTAGAAATAAAATAAAAAATAATACTAAAAAGAAAACCACTAATGCAGACAATAAGAAAGCTCAGTAATAATCTAGATGTGGAATTAGAATATAAAGATTGTAAATAAAGTACGATAGTAATGGTATAAAATGCAATAACAAGAATAGAAAATAACCGATACTTTTTTTTTACACTATTTAATACAGTTACTACGTTAAATAATTTAATAAAATGTCGAATCAAGAAACATATAGGTACTAATAATAAAAGCTGAGCAAAGACTAATAGAAATATCGTTTGAAGGGACGATAACGAATTAAATGAAAAAAAGATAAGTGGGAAATCATACGTTAATAACCAAATAAACAGCAAAAACGTAAATTTCCACAAAAATGAAACCACGGGTATTAACAAGTTATTATATCGATACACTATAATAACGGAACGAATAATAATAACAAACGATAAAAAGAACCAATCTAATATGTAAGGATAAAGAATACTCATGAGTAAAGCAAGAGTTAAATAAATGGATAAAAATATGCATTCTTTCTTTTGAAATATATTGCGATAATCTACAATCCACATTAGTAACAGACCATCAATATACAACATAGAAGGGACAGTGAATAAAATATGCAATGACTTAAACTCCTCCTGACCTGTAATCTATGATAGCCTTCCCAAATTTAGAAATTACTTTTTTACTAAAAGGTAATTCAGTCTGATCCCTAAAGGTGATTGTTCCTTCCAAAGAATTATAAGAAGAAACAAAGTCAAAGTTAATAATAAAGGATTTCATATCTTTGTAAAAATTATTAGGTTTTAATTCTTTTTTTAAAGTTATTATTTTTTCATCACAAACGATTTCTTGGTTAGTTGTTTTTACAATTACCTGTCTCTTCTTTGTTTTTAGCGAAGCCACATAATGAATTTCAGAAAATCGAAAAATAAACTGATTAGTTCCGGAACGTACAATTAAAAAGTCCTCTTTGTTAGGAACTGACACTATAATGAGATACAATTAAAAAAGAGCACCTCAAATTTAGTAAAATAAATTTGGAGGTGTTTTTCTAATGGCAAAGCATAATTA